>NZ_JBDPLX010000036.1:0-18774 GCF_039871815.1 Micromonospora sp. B9E7 | reverse complement strand
CTCTTCAATCCAGCGCGGCCGACCCAACCCCCAAGGTCGACACTTCAGAACAGTCACTTCCCGGACCCGCCAAACCCCAGCCTAGAACACCACTCCTCGCCGTCTCTTGACACAGAGGGGTGCCATGAGCGGACGCCGCCCTACCGCCTCCGCCGGTCGATGTCCGATTCACGCTTCTCCCCCGGCGCACCGGATGGTTACGGCGGGAGATCCGTTGACCGGGCTCGAACCGGCGTCCTCCCGGTCCCTAGCCGGGTGCTCTACCACTGAGCTACAACGGGTCTCCACGCGCGCCGACGACTGGGCTCGAACCAGCGTCCACCCGGGTAAGAGCCGGGCGCTCTACCACTGAGCTACGACGGACACGGATCATGCTGCCCGATCACGGTCTGGGGTGTCCACCCGGTTCGGGCAGGCCGCTGACCACGACATCCGCCGGAATCAGCGACGACTCTAGGCCGCCCTTGATATTCCCTCCGGAGAACGCCTCGGCGGCACGCAGGATGGACGCCCACACCGGGTCCACGATCGAGACCCCGTGCACCAACTCGGGCGTCGCTCGGAACGTCCCGACGGCGCCTTGCGCCCTTGGCCCCGACCAACCCGACAAGACCGGGTCGACGCCGCCGTCGCCGCACGCCGCCTCCACGTCGGCACGGGTGCAGGTGGCGGTGCCGTCGAGCACGTCCCACGGTAGCGGCAGCCGCGCCCACACGCCGACGTCGGGGTGCAGGCCGCCGCCGGTCGACCGATGCCATGCGGCGAGGTCCGCCGCGATCAGCATCATCGACTTACCCGGACAGGAGGCGTCCAGCAGCGCGAGGCTGCCTGCGGCGTCGAGCGTCGCGATCCACGCCGCCCTCGCGGCGTTGTACGCGCCGCACAACAGGTTCCACGTGGACGAGTCGTTACCTCGCCGCACGACCATGGTCGCCTGGTCGAACTCGCTGGCCGACCACACCCGCTTGAGCAAGGCGGCGACCTGGCGCATCGTCGTCCACCATCGGCCCAGCAGCTCACCCCGCTGGGCGTCGGCCAGCCGGGCCAGCACGGACGTCGTCGGATATGCCTGCGCGATCATCCACCAATCCGTCGCAGAGTCGGCGGCGCAGCGTTGGAAAAGCAGGTCCGCGATGTCGTCGTACGGGTTGTCCCGCCCCGCCAGCGTGAACTCCCGCCGCAGCTTGCGCTTGGCGGTCAGGTACGCCACGAAGCACCCCGCCCACGGATCAGCCAGGAACGCGCTCCGGTCAATGCCCGCCGCGAAACCGGCCCGAGCGACCATCGTCAACTGCCGCTTGGCCTGCTCGACCGCCAACCGGTCGGCCTTCGCCGAGAGTCGCTACGTCACCCGGAACCGCCTGTTGTACTGCCGCTTCGACAACTCGACCCCCACCGCGGCGCGGGCCTCGCGGTTCAACCGATCCCGCAGAAAGTCCAACCGCCCCGGATCGACCGCGCCCAGCGATTCGCTCAGAAATCCAGCAGCGAAGCTGGGTCGTCCGGGTCGACGCCGCCGTTTCGAAGCTCGAACAACCGCATTGCCGCGTCGACCTGACGAGCAGCACCGACCGGCCTCGCGAAGTCCGCCGACATGGAACTCCACCCGTTCCACCGCGCCGCGGCACGGGCCGCCCGCCCCAACGCCATCCGCTCACGAAGCCCTAACTGGCCGCCGACGACCCGCAGCACCAAATGAGCGATCTCTTCCGGCCGACGCCGCTCATCCAGCGACCCGTGCAACGCGACCAGCGCATCCTCCGCAGACATCTCGGCGATTGACATGACGGGCATGCTGGCAGGCACGACAAGACCGAGGCAATCCGATTCACCACTGCGCCCTGGCACCACACCCGGGCGTGCCCAACGTCGTTGACATGATGGACTGGTGACCGAACCGGTGTTTCGATACCACCCTGATCCCTTGGCCACCGGCTCGGCAGTGCGCATTCAGCACGAATGCAGCGTCTGCGGTCAACTTCGGCAAACTCGCTACGGGGACCGATCTACGGCAGACAGCCCGAAAGCCTTTGCCTGCACTGTATTTACTAAGAAGGCGTTTCACATTTGTGTTAGTCGGGCGGGTTGAAGGTGCGGCGTTGTTGGCGGGTGGCGGATGCGCCTCGGGTGAGGCGGTGCAGCATGCCGCCGATGACGGCCAGCGGATCATTGCCTCTGAGGTGCCGGGATGGGTTTCGTAGTCGCGGGCCAGGCGGCGGTGGGCGGTGAGCCACGCCAGGGTCCGCTCCACGACCCAGCGGCGGGGGTGCACGACGAAGCCTCGCTGGTTAGCGGGTTTGCGGACGATCTCCAGGGTGGTGCGCAGTAGGTCCCGGGTCCAGTCCACCAGGCGGCCGGCGACACCGGTGTCGGCGATGATGTGCCGGATCGGGGGTGGCCGCGTAGGTGGCGAGCAGGGCTCCTTTGGCGCCGTCGCGGTCCTGCCAGGAGGCGGCCAGGACCCAGACGGTGACCAGCAGGCCGAGGGTGTCGGTGACGATGAACCGCTTGCGGCCGTTGATCTTCTTGCCGGCGTCGTAGCCGCGGGTGGCGCGGGGCACGGTGTCCGCGCCCTTGACGCTCTGCGAGTCGATGATCCCCGCCGTCGGCTCCGGCTGCGGGCCATGCGCCAAGCGCACCTGCTCGCGCAACTCGGTCAGGATCCGCTCGGTCACACCCCGCTCGTTCAGCCGCTTGAAGTGCGCGTACACCGTCTGCACATGATCAGCTCGCGACAGGTTTCGATGCGTTTCGGTAACAAGCTGAGCTACATCAGTATGAAGAACATGGAGCTCACCCGGCTGCTGATCTAGCCGGCGAGGATCCGGGCGACGGCGGTGCTCAGCACGCGTACGCCGCGGGTCGAGCCCGCCTCCAGCCCGGTCAGGTCGCGCACCCGGGTCAGCCGGTAGTCGAGCGTGCGCGGGTGGATGCACAGCGCGGCCGCGGTGTCGAGCCGGTTCATGTCGTGCTGGTAGTAGGCGTCCAGCGTGGAGACCAGGTCGGGGCCGGCGTCGAGTTGCGCCGCCACCACCTGGAGCCACTGCCCGACCTCCGCCAGCCGGGCGGCGCCCAGCTCGGCGAAGACGTCGGTGACCGTGTACGCGTGGCGTGGCACGGCCCGCACCGGTGCGACCTCGCTGACCTGCCGGGCCAGCGCCACCGCGTCGCCGAACGCGCGCACCCGCCCAGGCGCGGTGCCGGCCGCGCACGGCCGGCCGGTCATCGAGGCCACGTCGCGGGCCAGCGCGAGCCCGCGCTCGACCGCCGGCTGCCGGCCGCCCGGCGAGCTGGGGATCAGCGCGACCACCTCGTGCGGCTCCGGCCAGCTCAGCGGCATCCAGTGCGTCTTCAGCAGCGCGCCGGCGAACTCGTCCCGCGCCGCCTGGTCCGGCCCGGGCGACCCGCCGGCCACCCGGACCACCGTCGCGACGACGTGGTCGGGGACCGGCATGTGCAGGCCGCGCGCCAGGTCGGTCGCGCTGTCGTCGCCGGCCAGCAGCATCACCGTCAGCAGCCGCACCTGGGCGACGGTCGCCAGAGTGCGCCGCTGCCCCTCGATCCAGCCCCGGGTGTACGCGCCCTGGGCGGCCAGTCCCGCGGGAGCCAGCCAGGCGAGCGTGTGCATCGTCGCGGCGATGTCGTTCGGGCCGGCCGCCTCGTACACCTCGCGCAGCGTCAGCCGGGTGTGCACGAGCAGCACCTGCCGCTGCGCGGTCAGGGTGAGTCCCTTCTCGCCGCGCTGGCGGCCCATCGCGGCCATCAGGTCCAGATCCTGCACGTGGAACGGCGCGCTGTCCGCCGCGAGGTCGACCGTGCGCTGACGGAGGAAGACCGCGAAATCGAGCATCTCCGACCGCACCCGCGGCATCACCGCGAGGTTGCGGTATTCCAGCAGCTCCTCCTGGTAGGCGTCCACCGCCCGGCGGGCGTTGTCGGCCACTCGCTGCCGCCAGAGGCTGAACAGACCGCCCATGCCGGTCAACGGTAATCGATGCGTTCCGGCCACGCCGCCCGGTTGACGCGGACCGGACAGCCTTGCGGACATTCGCAAGAACCGGGGTACGCCGGCGACCCGGTTCTCCCAATGTCACGAAGACCCGGCCACCGGCACCCTGGAACGCTTCGCCATGGACGTCAGACGACGGCCCGGCCGGGTCGGGCGCGACCAGGTACGCGCCCCGGCATCCGCAGATCGCACAGCATTCGAGAGGTGGTTCTGGTTATGACATGGCGTAGTCGACCCTCCGCCGGAGCACGATCCGGCATTCTCCGCGCATCCAGTCTGCTGTTGGCCGCGACGGCGATGCTCGCCGCGTTCATGGCCGCACCGTCCGCGGCGGTCGCGGCACCCGCGCCGAGCGGCGATGCGGCTGTCGCCGCCATCCGAGCCGAGCGGGCATCGGCGAGCTCCGCCGGCACGTTGAGCGTCACGACGTCGACGGCGGCCGCCGCCTCACCGGCGAAGGGCGGCGGTTTCTCGGTGATGTCGGGCTCCTGCCCGTACGCCGGGCAGTACATCGACCCGTGGCTGATCGTGTTCCAGGGCTGCACCCTCACCGGCCAGCCGACGACCGCGGTCAGCGCCCGGTGCTCCAACGGGGCCACCCTGGGCCCCGTGCACGTGCCGCCCGGCGTCTACGACATCTATGTCGACTGCTACCCGGCGTTCTTCAGCTCGCTCACGTTCATCTGATCGGCCCACCCGGCACGGATCCCGTTGCGGGATCCGTGCCGGCGGTGCCGGTCTCAGGGCAGCGCGTCCAGGTGCGGGCCGACCGTGTTGGCGAAGCGGTTGCCGTTCGTCACGTCCCAGTTGACCGACCAGGTCATCGCGCCGCAGGACCGACAACGGTCGGCCGCGTCCGTCGACCGCGAGGTGGATCTTCGTACTCGGCCCGCCCGCGGGATCGACCGATGCCCTAAAGGACCGGGTGGACACGGCCTGCGTGTTGGCGCTCAGCACATTGTCCAGTCCTCGACAGCCAGGACCAGTTCTTCAGCGCGGGCAACCGAGATGCTGTGCTGTTCAGCAACATCCGCCAGCACTGCTTCCTCGCTGACGTCGACGTTGTCCTCGGTTGCCTGGTTGAACTCGGCGTTGAGCACATAGGCCTGCTCCGAAGGCACCTGGCACTCATCAGGCTGCGACAGCTTGTCGCGAACGACGGCCTGATGCAGCCGGTAGCCCTGCCACGAAGCGGCGTCTCCGTTGGCGGCGTCCGTCCAGCGCCCCTCGGGCGCCCATTCGAACACCGCGTAGCTGGGCACCACCTCACGTCGGTCGTACGTGACAACGATTGACAGCGCCTGCCACCCCTGCCCTCGATGGCTCTCCACGATCTGCGTCGCCACGTCGATGACCTGCCGGCCGTCGACGGGAAAGACGCGTAGCTCGACCCGCAAGGCCAGACGGCGAGCGCCGGATCCGGAGCTGACGTCCCGACGCTCAAAGGTGTCGAAGACGGGTAGGCGCTGTCCAGGCGTCGGTAGCCGAGACGGCTGTGCGGGGGCCGTGGCCGGTTGGCTAGGTAAAGCGGTGGTGCGAACCGGCTCAGGTGTTCGGGTACTTGGTGACGGCGTCGGTCCGGCGGCAGAGACAGTCGGAGCGGATTGAGAAGGTGACGCCTCGCCGATGATCAAACCGACAGCGGCAAGAGCGCCCACACCGACACAGCACATGAAGAGTCCACCAACGACTACCACTGACAGGACGACTCCCACCCTCACGCCCGCCCGAAGCTGGGCAGCCGGAACCACCGGCTGCACCGAGGACCGCCCAGCAGACGGCGACGCGTCGACTCCGGGCGGATGCTGAGCAGATGGCTCCGACGAATCAGGTGTCTGCTGCACGGCGTCTCCAGTGAGAGGGCGTACGACAATTGTCGTGACCGCCGCAGCCACATACGCTCCGCCGAACAGTGAGACAGTCACCCCAGCCGAACGACTCACTGGTCGTCGAACGTCTACCCCGACGAAGCTCCCCAGCACGAACCTGCGACTTCTACAGCTGCCGGTTCCGCGCCTCCAGGCTCCTCCGTATCGGCTACCGTGACCGCGGGGTGTGTTGCCAGGCCAGCCCTCGTGGGAACGAGGAGATTTGAACCCAGGAGAACCTCATGCCGAGCCTCGTTCAGGGCTTGTCATTGCTTGTCAAAACCCCTTGACCCCCAGTAGTCCGGTGGCCCAGCGGCATGCTCAAGCACGTTTGTCCCAGGTCGCCGACAGCGTAAACCAGCCGAGTAGAGGGATCGTCGCAACACTCCCCCCGGCAGCCCTGATATCGGCCGGGCTGTTGCTGTGACGGAGCACGAGACATCGATCCTGCGGTACGGGCGGTCGGGTTCACCGGTTCCGAGGCCGGCGGTAGGGCGCTGGTCGATTTGGCCACCACCGGGCGACCGGATGCGATCCCGTTCTACGGCGAGCTGGGTTCGGTGAACCCGGTGGTGGTCACCCCGGGCCGCCCACGTGGCTGGTCCCGCAAGCACGTGGCGGCGCGCCGGCCGCGGATGTCGGTGAGCCGCACGGAGCAGGAGCAGGGCTCGGCCGGGGTTCCGACTTGTCGGGGCGGAGACGGCCACGGGCCGCAACTCGACGGTGAGGACGACGGCGACACCACAGTGGATGGCGGCGTACGAGCGGCCGTTTACGCCGGGGCCGCAACGGCCTCCACGGCGAGGAGCCCTACCAGGACGACCAACTTTACGTCACCCCGGCGGCGAGAGGGGTCGCTCCACCGAGCAGCACCCCGACGAACGCGCCAGGCAGGGGTCGCCAGGCCCACCGTCCGGGTCTGGTCGAGTGCCGGGACCAACGCTTCCGAGGACAGGGCAGTCCGGTATCCCCCGCTTACGGCGGGTCGACGCGCCTCGCGACCGTCGTGTCGGCCAGAGTTGGCTGGAGATCAGCGCATCGAGTACAACAGCTAGGAAACCCAGCCCTCGCCACGCTTTATCCGCTGCTCGAGGGCACGGTCGCGGGCGACCCGACGGGCAAACTCCGGATCAACGAGTTCGACGTCAGGACCAGCACTTACACCGGTCGGCGCTGGACCTACGCGCTCGACGCCGCCGACCACGCCATCGGCGACGCGATCATGGTCGGGCCACGAGCACGGTCGTGATCAGCGCGACGGCCACCGCCAGGCTCAGAGCTAGGAGCACTCCGGTAAGGCGGTGATGGGAGGCCGGGCTACGGGCGAGCGGTTGCTGCAGCGCCGTCCACGTCGTCGCACCGAACAGCGTCAGCGTGAGAACCACGATAATGATCATGGGCTGACCAAACGTTAAGGACTGGTCTTCTTGAAAGTCCCATCGACGGAGCGGGAAGGCCCACTCCGGCAGGTGAACTTTGGGCAAACGAATGAATGTTGAATGGATGTCTGGGGCACCACCTGTGCAGACACTCAAGACGATGTGCGAGGTGTGTGATGACCGAACCCGCAGCCAGTGGCGGTATCGTTGACCCGGAGATCGCCTTGCAACGCCAGGTCGAGACGCTGAAACAACGATTCCCGGATGCTGACGGGAGCGAGATCTCCGCCCTCGTGCACGAAACGCACCAGCGCCTCAAGGACGGGGCGAGCATCGACTCGCACCTGGTCGCCCTCACCGAGAAGCAGGTGACGGAGGAACTGCGCGGCGGCGGTGGGACCGTTCACATCCGTAGCGACAACACGGCCTGAGTAGAGACACGAGAGTGATCGGCCGGTGGCCTGTCGCCGCCGTTCGACATTCCCGCAACGGGTCGCTGTGGTGGTGGACACGAAGCCGTTGCTTGACCGTCGCTTGCGGCCGGATGCGACGTAGCGTTGAGGGCTGCCCAGGGCCGGTCCGCATACGGCATGCCTGGTCGACGCCGATCCGCGAGACGAAAATGGTGAACGCCGGGTGCCCGTGACGAGTGAACCCCAGGTGGTCGCGCTACCGCCAGCTCCCGCACCGACGATCCCTGCGGTCTTCCGATCCGCCTCGACCCCGGCCCGCCGCACGCTTGTCGACATTCTCGACGACTCCGTGCGCGCGCACGCCGACGCAGATGCGCTCGACAGCGGTGCCACCACAATGACGTACCGAGACCTGGCCGACGAGGTCGAGGCGGTCCGGAGGTCGCTGGCCGGGCACGGCATCGGTGTCGGCGACCGCGTGGGCGTCCGCATCTCATCCGGCACGGCCGAGCTGTACCTGGCGATCCTCGGCGTTCTCGCGACCGGCGCCGCCTACGTGCCGGTCGACGCGGACGATCCCGAGGAACGCGCCGACCTCGTCTTCGCCGAGGCGGGAGTCACGGCGGTGCTCGGGGACGGGCTGGCGGTGTCTGTGCGTCGTACCCCCGTGGGTCGGGTCGGTCGGCCCGGCCCGGACGACGACGCCTGGATCATCTTCACCTCCGGCTCGACGGGCACCCCGAAGGGGGTGGCGGTCAGCCACGGGGCGGCGGCGGCTTTCGTCGACGCCGAGGCGCGGTTGTTCCTCGTCGACGAGGCGAGCGAGGCGATCGGCCCGCGGGATCGGGTACTGGCCGGGTTGTCGGTGGCGTTCGACGCGTCCTGCGAGGAGATGTGGCTGGCGTGGCGGCACGGCGCGTGTCTGGTGCCGGCCGCGCGGTCGCTGGTCCGCAGTGGCGTCGACCTCGGTCCCTGGCTGGCCGAGCAGCGCATCTCGGTGGTGTCTACGGTCCCGACGCTCGCCGCGCTGTGGCCGGTCGAGGCGCTGGAGGAGGTCCGGCTGCTGATCTTCGGTGGGGAGGCCTGCCCACCGGAACTGGCGCAGCGCTTGGCCGTCGAGGGCCGCGAAGTCTGGAACACCTACGGGCCGACCGAGGCGACCGTGGTCGCCTGCGCCGCGCGGATGACCGGCGAGGGACCGGTCCGCATCGGGCTGCCGCTGGCCGGCTGGGAACTCGCCGTGGTCGACGGGTCCGGCGCCCCGGTGGCGATGGGCGAGACCGGCGAGCTGGTCATCGGCGGGGTGGGACTCGCCCGCTACCTGGATCCGGACAAAGACGCCGAGAAGTTCGCGGCGCTTCCTGTGCTCGGCTGGCAGCGGGCGTACCGCAGCGGTGACATCGTCCGGGCGGAGCCCGAAGGGCTCCTGTTCGTCGGCCGCGGTGACGAACAGGTCAAGCTCGGCGGACGCCGAATCGAGCTGGGTGAGATCGACGCCGCGCTGCAGGCGCTGCCCGACGTCGCCGGTGCCGCCGCGGCGGTGCAGCGCACCGCCGCGGGCAACCAACTGCTGGTGGGGTACGTGGTTCCGCACGAAGGCGTCACATTCGATGCCGCGGCGGCGGCGCTGCGGATCCGTGAGCAGTTGCCTGCCGCGCTCGTGCCGCTGCTGGCCGTGGTGGATGCGCTGCCGACCCGGACATCCGGCAAGGTGGATCGGGCCGCGCTGCCGTGGCCGCTGTCCACCCCCCAGGACACCGCGGGTGAGCTGACCGCGACGGAGGAATGGCTCGCCGGTGGTTGGGCGGAGATCCTTGGCGTACGTCCCACCGAGGCCGATGCGGACTTCTTCAATCACGGCGGCGGGAGCCTGAACGCGGCGCAACTGGTGGCGTGGATCCGGCGCCGGCACCCGCGGGTGTCGGTGGCCGACATCTACCTCCACCCGAAACTGTCGCGGCTTGCGGCCGTGCTCGACGCGCTCGACGCCACGGCGGCGACGCGCCGGGAGGTCCGGCCGACGCCGAGGCGTGCCGGGCTGATCCAGGCCGCGATGTTGGTGCCGATGCTCGCGCTGGTCGGGCTCCGCTGGCTGACCGTCCTGGCCGCCCTCGGCAACGTCCTCGCCCTGCTCGCGCCGGCACCCTGGGCACCTGTTGTCTCGTGGTGGTGGGTGGCGCTGGGCTGGCTTGTGCTGTTCAGCCCGCTGGGCCGGATCGTAGTGGCCGCCGCAGGAGCGCGACTGCTGCTACGCGGGGTGCGCCCCGGCAGCTACCCGCGCGGTGGTGGCGTGCACCTGCGGCTGTGGGCCGCCGAGCGCCTTGCCGAGCTGACCGGCGCCACAAGCGTCGCCGGGGCGTCCTGGATGATCACCTACGCCCGGGCTCTCGGCGCGCAGATCGGGCCCGACGTCGACCTGCACTGCGCGCCGCCGGTGACCGGCCTGCTGAAGCTCGGCCGCGGCGCGGCGATCGAGCCGGAGGTCGATCTGTCCGGCCACTGGGTGGACGGCGACGTCGTCCGCGTCGGCAGGGTTCGCGTCGGCGCCGGCGCCCGAGTCGGGTCCCGCAGCACCCTGATGCCCGGCGCTCGGATCGGCAAGGGCGCCCGCGTCGCCGCGGGCTCGACGGTGGCCGGCGCCGTACCGGCCAACCAACACTGGGCTGGCTCACCGGCCGCAGCCGCAGGTGCCAAGGATTCGGACGGGTGGCCCGGGCAGCGTCCCCCTCGATCGCGGACGGGTGCGCGCCTCTGGCCGCTCGCGTACGCGCTGACCTCCCAACTACTGGGACTGGTTCCGGTGGTAGCCGCCCTGCCAGCGCTCGCCCTGCTCGGCTGGACGCTCGCCATCCGACCAATGGTCGGCGCTGTGCTGGCCGCCGTCGCGGTGGCGACCGCCGCCTATGTCGTGGGCTATGCACTGCTGGTGCTCGGGGCGGTCCGGGCGCTCAGCATCGGCCTGCGCGCCGGGTACCACCCCGTGCAGGGGCGGGTGGCGTGGCAGGTGTGGACGACCGAGCGGCTGATGGGGATGGCGCGGGTGGGGCTGTTCCCGCTCTACGCCAGCCTCTTCACGCCGGTGTGGTTGCGGCTGCTGGGCGCCAAGGTGGGGCGCGGGGTGGAGGCTTCCACAGTGCTCGCGGTGCCGGCGATGACCACGGTCGCCGACGGGGCCTTCCTGGCCGACGACACCATGGTCGCGACCTACGAGCTGAGCCACGGGTGGCTGCGCGTCGCTCCGGCCCGCATCGGTAAGCAGGCGTTCCTCGGCAACTCGGGAATGGCGGCGCCCGGACGTTCGGTGCCGAAGCGCGGCCTGGTCGGAGTGTTGTCGTCGGCGCCGTTCAAGGCGAAGAAGGGCTCGTCCTGGCTCGGCGCGCCGCCGATGCCACTGCGCCGGACCGTGGAAGCGGCGGACACCAGCCGCACCTTCGACCCGCCTTTGCGGCTGAAGCTGGCCCGGGCGGCGATCGAGCTGTGCCGGATCGTTCCGGTGATGTGCGCCGGTGCCCTGGCGATCGGTGTCCTGGCCGTACTCGCGCTCGTGTGGCGGACCGGCGGGTGGTGGGCGGCCGCGCTTGCCGCCGGGCCGGTTCTGCTCGGCGCGGCGATCATCGCCGCCGCCATCGCGACGGGGGCGAAGTGGCTGCTGGTCGGACGCTTCCGGGTCACCGAGCGCGCGTTGTGGACCTCCTTCGTGTGGCGCAACGAGCTCGCGGACACGTTCGTCGAGGTCCTCGCCGCGCCGTGGCTGGTCCGCTTCGCGACCGGCACGCCGCTGCTCACGGCGTGGCTGCGCACGCTCGGTGCGAAGATCGGTCGGGGCGTCTGGCTGGAGACCTACTGGCTGCCCGAGTACGACCTGGTGCGCCTCGGCGACGGCGCGACGGTGAACCGCGGTTGTGTGGTACAGACCCACCTGTTCCATGATCGTGTGATGAGCATGGACGAGGTGACACTGGGCGCGGGGGCCACGCTGGGCCCGCACGGCATCGTTCTGCCGGGCGCGAGTATCGGCGCGCGGACCACCGTTGGGCCCGGTTCGCTGGTGACCCGCGGCGACGCCGTGCCCGGCGACAGCCGGTGGCGGGGTAACCCGATCACCACCTGGCCTGCGCCGGCTTCGCGGCCGGCATGAATCCGAAGGCGTCGACATCGCGCGGTGCCACGCCCGGCGCTGATCGCTCCGGCGACTCGTACCTGCCCGAGCACGGCAACGGCGGCTACCGGGTGCGGCACTACGACCTCGACCTCGACTATCGGGTCGTGTCGAACCGCCTCGGCGGCCGGGCGGACATCACCGCGGTGGCCGTCCAGTCGTTGTCCCGGTTCACTCTCGATCTGGGTCGGCTCCGCGTTCAGGACGTCCGGGTGGACGGGCGCCCGGCGAAGTACCTGCACCGGCCGAACAAACTGGCGATCAAACCCGAGCGGCCGATCGGCGCCGGGGACACGTTCCGGGTGGAGATCCGGTACGCGGGAAAGCCGGTGCCCATCTCCGGCCGCTGGGGCGAGCTCGGATGGGAGGAACTCACCGACGGGGTGCTCGTGGCCAGCCAGCCCAACGGGTCACCGTCGTGGTTTCCGTGCGATGACCAGCCCGGCGCCAAGGCCACCTTCCGGGTGGCGGTCACGACCCCCTCCCCGTACACCGTGCTGGTGACTGGTGATCCGGTGCTCCAGCGGCGGGGTGCGGGCGGCACGACCTGGGTGTACGAGCGGCGCGAGCGCACCTCGCCGTACCTGATGAGCGTCCAGATCGGACGCTACGACCTGGTCGACCTGGCTGTCGGTGACGTGGTGCAGCGCGCGGCGGTTCCGCCCGCGCTGCGCCGCAACGCCGCCCACGACTTCGGCCGGCATGGCCAGATCATGTCGGCGTTGCAGCGGCTCTTCGGGCCGTACCCCTTCCGCGAGTACGTCGTCGTGGTCGCCGACGACGACCTCGACGACCCGGTCGAAGCGCAGGGCATGGCGGTCTTCGGGCGAAACCACGTCGACGGACGGCGCACGCACGAGCGGCTGATCGTGCACGAGCTGGCCCACCAGTGGTTCGGCAACAGCCTCACGGTGGCGGACTGGCGGCACATCTGGCTCAACGAGGGCTTCGCCACGTACGCCGAGTGGCTGTGGTCCGGCGTCTGCGGCGACCAGCCAACAGACGTCCTCGCCGCGCAGTGGTACGCCTGGGTCGCGGCTCGCCCGCGAAACGTCGTCGTCGCGGATCCCGGCGTCGACCGGATGTTCGACCCGCTTGTCTACAAGCGTGGCGCGCTCGCAGTGCACGCCCTGCGCAAGAGGGTCGGCGACGAGCCGTTCTTCGCGCTGCTGCGAGCCTGGGTCGCCGAGCACCCACACGCGACGGTGACGACCGAGCAGTTCCGGCTACACGCCCAGCGCTTCGCCCGCGAGCCCCTGGACGATCTGTTCGACGCCTGGCTCGATAGCCCGGCGCTGCCCCCGCTACCTCGCTGAGCACAGGACGGGACCATGACGCGAAAACCGGATGCCGGTCCCGGAGGACCGACGCAGCCGTCTGCGGCTGGCCGGCAGTGCCAGGACCGGCACCTCGAAGGTCAGGGCCGGAGCCACCAGGGGCTGGTGTAGGCCACCGCGAAGTCGTTACACGGGTGGCCGGCTGGGCCGGGGGTGCCGTTGGGCAGGGACGGGTCGGAGATTCGGAGCACCACCCAGTCACCGTCGGTGATGTCGAGCGGCACGGTGAAGTCGGTGACCTGACCGTTGACGGTGTCGACGACGTCGACGACGGTCGGCGCCGACGTGCCCGGGCGGAGGACCTGGATCCGCAGGGGCTTGCCGTCCCAGGCCGAGCCGCGGTCCAGATCCAGCAGGAACCGGACGTCGCCGGAGGTCACGTTCAGCACCCCGCCCATGCGTACACCGTTGGCGGTGGCGTCCACCCGTAGGCCAGAGACACGGGTGGCGAAGGAACGGCGGGCGGCCATCGCCTCGAACACCGCCGCGCGGGTGTTCTCGGCGACCCACAGGCCGCTGCGGCCCTTACCCTCGTGGAAGCCCCACGTGGTGCCGTGCTCGTCGGTGACACCGGTCAGAGCCGGCCGCCAACCAGCGTTCAGGCACGCCACCAGCGGCGACGTCACACCCGATGACCAACCCTCGAAGAGGAAGTCGTCGGTCCGATTGAACATCTCCAGCCCCACGAGCTGATCGCGGGCCGAGGCGTTGAAGGAGAAGTTGTTGAACCGGCCCGCCTCCCGACCGGGGTGATTGAAGCTCGCCAGACCCCCGGGCCGGCCGGTGAGCCAGTTGTACAGGCTGCCGGGGCTGCCGGCCCGCAACAGGTCGGCGAAGTCGGAGGTGTTCCAGACGTTGATGTGCCCCTGCAGCGGATGCGACCACTCGAACCCGCGGATCGCGGTGAACTGGCCCGGGTCGTTGGCCGCGTTGGCCAGGTCACCGGTGGTCCGCCACTCGGACGAGCTGAGCCCTTCAATGGCAAAGAGGGTGGCGTGATCGGTCAGCGCGGCGACGTCCAGACCGGCCTCGCGCATCGAGGCGAACGCCGCCTCGGCGCTGCCGTCACCGTCCGACATGACCGTGTGGTTGTGCATGTCCGCATGGACCAACGTCGTGCCCTGGGTGATCCGGGATGACCGGCCGGCGCCGACCGCCGCGGTCGGGGCGCCGGCCATCGTCGTGTTGGCCGCCCGGGCCGCGGACGGCAGCGCGGCCAGCATCAGGGTCCCGCCAGCACCGGCCAGCAGCGCCCGCCGGCCGAAGCCCGCGGGAACCTCAACCTGGCCGTACGGCACGTCGTCGTCGGATCCGTGGTCGTGATGGCAGTGGTGCGGGTGATGTCCAGTCATGGCTATATAAAGGTTCGTGGATCTGGCCGAGACGTCACAACCGTTCGTCGGTCATGCAAACACTGCGGTACACGTCATACCGCATCGGTCTGGCCTGGATAGGAATATGGTCCCCGTTCAGTGGCGGCGAAACCGGTGCCGGCCGCCGGGCCACCGTCCTCGGCTCGGTCCGCCGGCCTGCGCCCGCTCTTCGGCGCCCACTGCCGGGCCGTTCGGTCCGGGCGTCTGGTCCACGTGGTCCAGCACCTCAGCACGGGTTCGACGCGTCCCACGAAAGGCTCTAACCTGACCGTTCGGAAACCTGTGGGTAACGGAAGGTAACGCGATGAGCGACGCGACGGTCGACGTCGACACCACCACCGACGGCACCCTGGTCATTCAGCCGCACGGCACGCTGCACGCCGAGAACGCCGTCGAGCTACGCCAGACCCTCGTGCGGGTCCTTCGACGGATCCGCCCGCTGCGGCTGGTCCTCGACCTACATGACCTGCACGACCTGGACGGGATCAACCTCGGCACCCTCGCTACAGCCTGTCAGCTCGGCGACGATCACCAGGTCGTCGTCTTTCTCGACCACTCCTCCCCATCCATCGCCGAACGCCTCGCCGCCGCCGGTGTCCCCAGACACCGCCTTCGGCACATCGGTGTCCCCCTCCAAGGCCGACCCGACCTGAAAGGGTACGAGGCGAGAGATTCGACACTGGGCACAGACTGACGGGATCCTCCCGGGGCTGCTGGTCGGGGCCGTCGCGTACGACCTAACCGGTCACGGCAGCCGGCGGTGCATCCTGCGTCGCTGCTGACCCAATGTGAGGGACCGCCGAGGAGTGCGATGATCGGAGCACTGCCGGGACTACGGGAGCCTTCACTCACCATCGCGCGGTGCCGCCGCAAGCAGCCGCAGGGGCGCGACCTCGGCCAGCGGTTCGGCGTCAGGGCTGGGTACGGTGCGGGGCAGCAGCGCGGCGAGACCGGCGCGTGTGGCAGCCGGTCGGTACGAACGAGCTCGCAATGGGGGCCTGGTTGCTGCCGACCGTGCTCGGTCCGCCTCGTGCGAGGACCGTCCGGACAGGGCGGTCTCCAGATTGGTGAAATCGTCGTCGGTCAACGCAACCAGCGCCCGGCAGGTATGTACGGACGCGGCTCGCAGTGTCTCGGGACGGGTAGCGTCGCCGACAATCACCGGCAGACCCAACTCACGGGCGACACCAATGCCTCGGGCCGACTCCGCGCGGTCGACGACGACCACGGAGATGCCGACGGAATGCAGTTCTTCCAGGACCCTGGTGCCGATGTTGCCGAGTCCCACCAACACGACGTGGTTGTCGATCGGCTCGATCATGCCGCCAGCGGCGGACGCCAGCCGGGCGCGCACCAATGAGTCCACCACCAGGGCCGTGACGGTGGGAAGTAGCGCCACCCCGGTCACCTTTTCGGTGAGCGGTGCGGCGGGGGGTCGATCTCGGCGGCTCCCATCGCTGTCAGCAGCGTCAGATAGGTGGCCTCCGCGAGGCTCACGCCGCGGGTGTACGCCAGCAGGACGCTTGCCGCAGCGAGTAGCGCGACCGTGCCGATCAACGCCAAACGCAGATTTCGGCTGAACACCAAGCCGAGGGCACGAAGCAGGCGCTGCCTTCGACGCGGCGGGTCCATTCGCGGCCGCCCGTACGCGCGGACAAGTACCAGGTCTGCCGAACCTCCGCTGGAAGGACGAGCGGCTCGGAGCCGGTCGTGTCGGCCAGGCCGCAAACCACATCCGCACCGGCCGGGTCAACGGCACTGCGCATCACGCTACGCAGAAGCTCACCCTCGGGCAGCCGCAGGTACGTCGGCGTCGCGTCCCCGAGCGTGGCGGCAACGAACGCCGGTGCGGCAATCTCGGATCCGGAGAGTACGGCGCAGTCCCCGAGCATCGCGGCCACGCCCTCGCCGAGCACCGGGTTGAACAGTCTGACCACGAGCCGAACGTCGGGAGCCAGTTCCCTGGTGATCATGGCAGCGTCCACGTTGGTCACGCCGTCGACACCGACGAAGGCCACGGCCGCAGCCTCCCGAACCCCAGCCTGATCGAGCACATCCCCAGCCAGGCGACGGGCCACGATGATCTCCGGCTGTCCCTCCGCCACGCTGAATTCCGAAGCGAGGTCGGCGAAGTCGGGTACGTCTTTGTCGCTCGACGACGGTAGGACCACGGTGACCGCGACACCGTAGCGGTCTGCCAGTTCAGTGACCAGACGGCGAGCGACCGCCCCATCCCCACAGACAACAAACCGCTGCCGTGCCGGCTCTGCGGCGGAGCTCTGTCTGGTGTCTTCGGACACAGTCCCATGGCACGGTCCGAACGTCGCCCTGTTCGCCGCCGTCCTCGGGATGGGGATCGTCATCGTTGCACCCGACTACGAGGGGCTCGGCGACCCCGACCGGGGTGTCATTGAGGGGCACGGGTACTACCACCTGTCCAGCGAGGGCCAATCGATGATCTACGCAGCGGTGGCGGCACAGCGGTACCTCGGCACCCGCCTGTCCGGGCAGTGGGTGCCGGCGGGGTGGTCGGAGGGCGGCTTCGCGGCACTAGCCGCGGCCTCTTACGCCGAGGAGGCCAGCCAGGTCGACCCGGCCCTGGACTACCGGGGCACGATCACCCTCGCCCCGGTGCCGGACGTGCCGGCCATGAACCAAGTCCTGTGGCGCGACATCCGGGCCGCCGCCGGGTCCGGCCGGGAACCAACCGCGCACCAGATCGACCAGTTGGTGTTCGCCAACGCGGAGACGATCTACTTCACCCGGACACAGCGGCTCGCCGGCTACGACATCGACCCCGGGCAGGTGTACGGGCCGAACATGCTGCGGATCTACCAGGACAACTCGCGGGCCTGCCTGACCGACCTGAACCGGCTGGTCCGGCAGGACATCCTGAATTACCTGCGGGACGACCCGGCGCACCGCCTGGACACCTACCCAGGGGTACGCGGCGACGCACCCAACGCGCTACCCGAGAACCAGCGGTTCTACGCCGAGAACCAGGGACGGCTGGAAAACTCCACGCTGCCCGGATCGATCCTGTGGCTGTACGGCACCGACGACATCACCAGCCCGGCCACGGTCACCTACGCCACCGTCAACAAGATGCTGATCAACGGGAACGACATCAACCTCGGGGTGCCCGAAGGGGCCGGCCACTACGACGTGCCGGTCGACGGACTCCCGCTCATCGAGGCCCGGCTCCGGCAACTCTTCACCTGACCGGTGAAACCTGCATTCCGATGATCGCTCAAACGGCCCGCTGATCCGGGCCTCCATCACCGCCCCGAGCCGTCGGCCTACCAAGCTCTTCAACCACGACGCGACCATCCCAGCATCGGTGAAGCCCACGCGCGGCACTGGTGCTCGACGCGCAACGCCTGACACACCGCACGGGCAATGGCCTCGTAGACATCGCCCACGAGAGCTGCCGCAAGCCGGACGACCACATCGGTGTCACGCCATCCGCAACCGACACTCGAGATCACCGTGCCCGAGGGGTGCAGCAAGAGTTCGCGTGCGCAGGCCACTGTCCTCCATGGCGGTGCGGTCATCTTCGATGGCTACCTGCCGGCAGAGCATCTCCACAGATGCGCGGACTGGATGCTCGAATACGCCGGAGGCACCGACGCGACCGCGATCTATAGGGCTGCCCCAACATGATGACCCAAGCAGGAGAACCAGGCAGGGCGACGGGGCACTGACCAGGCAAGCGGTGCCCGGGAAGGGTTATTGAAGCTCGACGAGCTTCGGCGGGACCTCGTAACCGAGTTCATCCAGTCAGTGAGCGGCTCGCCGTCGGCAGCCGGCATCACAAGTACAGCCAGAACAGCCGATCGCGGCACAGAGGAGAACATGTCCTGTCTGCCAGAAATCGCCTGCCGTTAAGAGGTCCGCCCGCTACCACAAGGATGCGGATGCAGTACGCCTACCAGGCGATTCGCTGCGGAGGCAGAGAAGATCGGCTTTCAAAACCACCCGAGTTAGGGTTCCAGCAGGGCCTTACATGCCACTTCATCAAGCCAGAGCAATAAGTTGAGGGCTTCCGCAAGTCACTGACCTGCGGAAACCCTCTCACTGTCGGGACGGCCGGATTCGAACCGACGACCCCTTGACCCCCAGGCAACCAACACGGCTCTCTGACCTGCCGCCGTTCCCGGGCTAAGCTGCTGCGACGATCCTCAGCCGTGCATGTTTGTCCACCGGCGTCCGTCGTGGTCGTCACTCAGTTAGTCA
>NZ_JBDPLX010000035.1:0-30016 GCF_039871815.1 Micromonospora sp. B9E7 | reverse complement strand
CCTCGGGGGCGGGTGGGCGGGGGCGTTCCCACGGGGGGACCCAGGCGGCGGCCTGGTCGGCCAGCGAGTCCCGGCGTTGCTCGTCACTCATCCCGCTCATCCTCCGTGGTTCCCGTCCCGTCCGGCCCGCCGGCCTCCCCTGCCGGGTCGGGCGCCTCCGACCCCGCCCCCACCGATTCAGCCCCCACCGGCGCAGGCTCAGCCTCCGCCAGCTCAGCACCCGCCAGCTCAGCCTCCGCCAGCTCAGCACCCGCCAGCTCAGCCTCCGCCAGCTCAGCGCCCGCCGGCTCAGCACCCGCCGACTCCGGGTCGGCCGGGGTGCCGGCGTATTCGTCGACGTGCAGTTCGGTGTCCCCGTCGGCCGGGCCGGTCCAGCGCACGGTCAGCTCCTCCAGGGCCTGCTCCTGGACGAAGGACACCAGGCCCTCCCGGTACAGCTCCAGCAGCGCGAGGAACCGCGCCACCACCTCCAGGGTCGCCTCGCAGTCGGCGCAGAGCAGCGAGAACGTGGCCGTGCCGGCCCGGCGCAGCCGGGCGGTGAGGATCGCCGCGTGTTCCCGGACACTGACCCGGACCATGTGCACGTGGGCGATGGACACCTCCGGCACCGGTTTCGGGGTCATCGCCTTCACGGCCAGCTTCAGCAGCCGCTGCGGGCCGATGCCGAGCACCAGGTCGGGCAGCGCCTCCGCGTAACGGGGTTCCAGGCTGACCGCGCGTGGATACCGCCGGCCGCCGACGGCCTCCAGCTCGGCGATGTGCGCCGCCGCCTCCTTGTACGCCTTGTACTGCAACAGCCGGGCGAAGAGCAGGTCCCGGGCTTCCAGCAGGGCGAGGTCCGCCTCGTCCTCCACCTCGGCGGAGGGCAACAGCCGAGCCGCCTTCAGGTCGAGCAGGGTCGCGGCGATGAGCAGGAACTCGCTGGCCTCGTCCAGGTCCCAGTCGTCGCCCATGGCCCGGATGTAGGCGATGAACTCGTCGGTGACCGTGTGCAGGGCCACCTCGGTGACGTCGAGCTTGTGCTTGCCGATCAGTTGCAGCAGCAGGTCGAACGGGCCGGTGAAGTTGGCCAGCCGCACCGTGAACCCGGTGGCGGCGGGTTCGGCGGGCGGCACACCGTCGACCGTGGCCGCAGCGGCGGCCTCGGGCGGGTCAAGGGGTGGCGCGGTCACCGGACGACCGTAGTCCACGGGAGCGGCACCGGGCGTTCCGGCTACCGCTCCGACTGGGCGGCGATCACCTCGCGGGCCAGCTGACGGTAGTTACGTGCCCCGGAGGAGGCCGGGTCCATCGTCGTGATGGGGGCACCGGCCACGGTGGACTCGGGGAACTTCACCGTCTTGGTGATGACGGTCTGGTAGACCTTGTCGCCGAACGCCTCCACCACCCGCTGCAACACCTGACGGCAGTGCGTGGTGCGGCTGTCGTACATGGTGGCGAGGATGCCTTCCAACTCCAGGTCGAAGTTGAGCCGCTCGCGCACCTTGTCGATGGTGTCCAGCAGCAGCGCCACACCGCGCAGGCTGAAGAACTCGCATTCGAGGGGGATGAGCACGCCGTGCGCGACGGTCAACGCGTTGATCGCCAGCAGGCCGAGCGACGGCTGGCAGTCGATCAGGATGTAGTCGTACTCCTTGCGGACCGTGCGCAGGACCCGGGCGAGGGCCATCTCCCGGGCCACCTCGTTGACGAGCTGGATCTCGGCGGCGGAGAGGTCGATGTTGGCCGGCAGCAGGTGCAGGCCCGCCACGTCGGTCTTGATCAGGACGTCCTCTGCGGTCACGTCGTCCTGCATGAGCAGGTTGTAGACGGACAGGTCGAGGTTGTGCGGGTTGACGCCCAACCCCACCGAGAGGGCACCCTGCGGGTCGAAGTCGACGAGCAGCACCTTGCGGCCGTACTCCGCGAGGGCCGCGCCCAGGTTGATCGTGGTGGTGGTCTTGCCGACGCCGCCCTTCTGGTTGGCCATCGCGATGATGCGCGCGGGGCCGTGCCGGTCGGTGGGCATCGGCTCGGGGATGGGCTTGCGCATCGTGTAGGCAGCCGGATCCGCCGGACCCAGATCCGCGCCGAGCGTGGCCTGCTGCTCGCGGAGCTCCGACGTCCAGGTCTCGGCACGGTCACCGTTGCCAGCCATGTCCTCGTTGCCCCCTCCCGACGACCCACCCGGCGTCGGAGCCGTCCGACGTCCTTCGCGGCGCCGCTGCGCACCCCGGTCGTGTCGCCCCAGGAGGTCCGCGCCGATGCCGACTGTACGCCACCGACCAGCAGGGGGTTCGGCACCGGCCCGGCGTGTCGGGACCGACCGCGACCGGGTTCAGCCCCGGGCGCGCGGGTGGGCGGTGGCGTACACCTCGCGCAGCCGCTCGACGGTGACCAACGTGTAGACCTGGGTGGTGGTCACCGACGCGTGGCCGAGCAACTCCTGGACCACCCGGACGTCGGCGCCGCCGTCGAGCAGATGGGTCGCGTACGAGTGGCGCAGGGTGTGCGGGGAGACGGCGGCCGGCCCGTCGACCGGCAGCCCGGCCCGGTCGGCGGCACGACGCAGGATGCCCCAGGCGCCCTGGCGGGACAGCGCGCCGCCGCGGGAGTTGAGGAAGACCGCCGGGGTTCCCCGGCCGGCGGCGGCCAGTGTGGGGCGTGCCCGGACCAGGTACGCGCGGACCGCGTCGACGGCGTACCCGCCGATCGGCACCAGCCTCACCCGGCCGCCCTTGCCGCGCAGCAGCACGGTGCTCTCGTCGGTGTCGAGGTCGTCCACGGCGGCGCCGACCGCTTCGGAGATCCGCGCGCCGGTGCCGTACAGGAATTCCAGCAGCGCCCGGTCACGCAGCGTGCGGGGGGCGTCCTCGCCGGTCGCGGTGGTCGGGCCGGTGAGGTCCAGCAACCGGACCACGTCGTCGACCGGCAGGGCCCGGGGCAGCCGGCGGGGCGGGGTGGGTGGGCGGACGTCGCGGCTGGGGTCGGCGCCGGCCAGCCCTTCGCGCATCGCGAAGCGGTGCAGGCCGCGGACCGCGCTGGCCGCGCGGGCGGCGGACGAGACCGCCAGCGGCGGGTGTGCGTCGTCGCCCGCGCGCAGCCGCGCCAGGTGCGACTCGACCAGGCCGGCGTCGACCGACGCGAGGTCGGTGACGCCGGCGTCGGCCAGGGTCGCGAGATAGCGGTCCAGATCCCGCCGGTACGAGGTGAGCGTGTTCGCGGAGAGGCCACGTTCGACGGTGAGGTGGTCGAGGTAGCCGCGCACGGCACGGCGCAGCGCCGACGTGGGCTGGTCGCCCACGCCGGCGGAGTCCATGCTGCCGGTCAGCGCGCCACCGCTCAGGCCAGGACGTCGGCCAGCGGGAGCATGTCCATCCCGTGCGCCTCGGCGACCGGGCCGTAGGTGACCCGGCCGTCGTGGGTGTTCAGGCCCAGCGCCAGCGCCGAGTCGTTGCGCAGCGCCTCGCGCCACCCCTGGTTGGCCAGCTCCAGCGCGTACGGGAGGGTGACGTTGGTCAGCGCGTAGGTGCTGGTGTTCGGCACCGCGCCGGGCATGTTCGCCACGCAGTAGAAGATCGACTCGTGCACCTTGTAGACCGGGTCGGCGTGCGTGGTGGGGCGCGAGTCCTCGAAGCAGCCGCCCTGGTCGATGGCGATGTCGACGAGCACACTGCCCGGCTTCATCCGGGAGACCAGCTCGTTGGAGACCAGCTTCGGGGCCTTGGCTCCGGGCACCAGCACCGCGCCGATGACGAGGTCGGCGTCGAGCACGGCCCGCTCGACCTCGTAGGCGTTGGAGGCGATGGTCTGCAGGTGACCCCGGTAGATGGCGTCGGCCGAGCGCAGCCGGGCGACGTTCTTGTCCAGCAGCAGCACCTCGGACTGCAGGCCCAGCGCGATGGCGGCGGCGTTCAGGCCGGAGACGCCGGCGCCGATGACCACGGTCTTGGCCGCGTACACACCGGAGACACCGCCGGGCAGCACACCCCGACCGCCACCGGTACGCATCATGTAGAAGGCGCCCACCTGCGGGGCGAGCCGGCCGGCCACCTCGGACATCGGGGCGAGCAGCGGCAGCGACCGGTCGGGCATCTCCACCGTCTCGTACGCGATGCCGGTGACCTTGCGGTCGATGAGCGCGTCGGTGCACTCCTTGGACGCGGCCAGGTGCAGGTAGGTGAAGAGCACCTGCCCCTCGCGCATGCGGTGGTACTCCTCGGCGACCGGCTCCTTGACCTTGAGCACCAGCTCGGCGGTCTCCCACACCTCGTCGGCGGTGGCCAGGATCTTCGCGCCGGCGGCGGCGAACTCCTCGTCGGTGATGCTGGAGCCGACACCGGCGCCGGACTCGACGAAGACCTGGTGGCCGCTGCGGGTGAACTCGTTGACGCCCGCTGGCGTGATCGCCACGCGGTACTCGTGGTTCTTGACCTCGCGTGGGATTCCGACCTTCACGATGCAGACACCTCTCTTCGGGGCTGCTCTCCCCCGACTGCTCGGTGCCGTAGTGGCCCCTTTGCCACCGCGGTCCACCGGTCCCGCCGGCGGCAGTCTAGGCGCGCCCGGCGCCGCCGAGCGCCAGCACAGTGGCAATCGGTGCCCGAGTGTCCTGACGGAGTGTCAGGGCGACACCGGGATCCGCCGGCGCATCGTCGCCTCGGCCGTCGAGACAGCGTTCGGCCATTATCTCCCCATCTGCCGGATGCCGCTGGGGACAGACGGCACGGGGCCCTGCGGCTGACCGCGGGGCCCCGTGGGCGCGTACTCCCCTGCCGGTGCGGACCGGCGGCGATGCTCAGCGGGGCAGCGGCGCGTCCGCCCGACGCAACGTCGACCACCCGGTGTCGCGGGAGCGGGCCGCGGCGAGCAGCCCGGCCACCGCGGACGCGTTGGTGATCTCACCGGCCAGGACCATCGCGACGGCCTCGTCCAGGTCGATCCGGACGACCTGGAGGTCGGCCTCCTCGTCGTGTCGCTCGTGGCGCTCGTCGGCCGGCACCTCCGCGATGTCCCGGGCCAGGAAGACCCGCACCACCTCGTTGGTGAACCCGGGCGAGCTGTGCAGGTCGACAAGCACGTCGACCTGCCCGGCGGTGAGGTCCGCCTCCTCGGCCAGCTCCCGCAACGCGGCGGCCGGCAACTCCTCGCCGGAGACGTCCATCAGCCCGGCGGGCAGCTCCCACAGGTGCCGCCCGACCGGGTGCCGGTACTGCCGGATCAGCACCACCTGACCGGCGTCGTCGAGCGCCACCACGGCCACCGCCCCGACGTGCCGAACGAGGTCACGCAACCCGGTCCCGCCACCGGGCATGGTCACCTCCTCGGTGACCACGTCGAAGATCCGCCCTCGGTAACGCTCCTCGCGGGACCGCACCTCGTAGCGGTGCTCCACCCCGCTCACGCCGTCGCCTCGCTGCGCTCCCCGACGGCGCGAGGCGCCACGCTGCTGAGCCTGATGCTCCGCTCGCTCACGAGGCGGAAGCCGCCTTCGTCGCGGCCCCGTTGCGGGCGGCCTTGCGCGACGTCGGGGCCTCCGACGCCGCGTCCAGGTCGACCGGCAACTGGTCGGCCTGCGAGTACGCCACCGCGGCCTTGACGAACGACGCGAACAGCGGGTGCGGGCGGGTGGGACGGCTCTTCAACTCCGGGTGCGCCTGGGTGGCCACGAAGAACGGGTGCAGGCTGCGGTCCAACTCGACGAACTCGACCAGCCGGCCGTCCGGCGAGGTGCCGGAGATGTGCAGGCCCGCCTTGGTCAGCGCGTCCCGGTAGGCGTTGTTCACCTCGTACCGGTGCCGGTGCCGCTCGCTGATCTCGGTGCTGCCGTACGCCTCGGCGACGATCGAGCCCTCGGTCAGCGTCGCCGGGTACGCGCCGAGCCGCATGGTGCCGCCCAGGTCGCCCTTGCCGGCGACGATGTCCTCCTGGTCGGCCATCGTGGCGATCACCGGGTGCGCGGCCTTCTCGTCGAACTCCGCCGAGTTCGCGCCGTCCAGACCGGCCAGGTGGCGGGCCACCTCGATGGTCATGCACTGCAGACCGAGGCAGAGGCCGAGCAGCGGGATGCCGTTCTCCCGGGCGTACCGGGCGGTGCCGATCTTGCCCTCGATGCCACGGACGCCGAAGCCGCCCGGGATGAGGACACCGTCCACGCCGGCCAGGGCCGCCGCCGCGCCGGCCGGGGTGACGCACTCGTCGCTGGGCACCCAGCGCAGCTGCACCCGGGCGCGGTGGCCGAAGCCGGCCGCCCGGATCGCCTCGCTCACCGACAGGTACGCGTCGGGCAGGTCGACGTACTTGCCGACCACCGCGACGGTGACCGTGTGCCGGGGCCGGTGCACCCGCTCCAGCAGGTCGTCCCAGCTGGCCCAGTCCACGTCCCGGAACGACAGGTTGAGCCGGCGCACCACGTACGCGTCGAGTCCCTCCCGGTGCAGCACCTTCGGGATGTCGTAGATGCTCGGGGCGTCCGGGGCGGCGACGACCGCCTCGGCGTCCACGTCGCAGTAGAGCGACAGCTTCTCCTTGAGCTTCACCGGGATCTCCCGGTCGCAGCGCAGCACGATGGCGTCCGGCTGGATACCGATGTTGCGCAGCTGCGCCACCGAGTGCTGGGTCGGCTTGGTCTTCAGCTCACCGGACGGCGCCAGGTACGGCACCAGGGAGACGTGCAGGTAGAAGCAGTTGTCCCGGCCCAGGTCGTGGCGGACCTGGCGGATCGCCTCCAGGAACGGCAGCGACTCGATGTCGCCGACCGTGCCGCCGACCTCGGTGATCACCACGTCGGGGAGCTGACCGTCCTCGTCCGGGTCGGCCATCGCCAGGATCCGCGACTTGATCTCGTTGGTGATGTGCGGGATGACCTGGACGGTGTCGCCCAGGTATTCCCCGCGCCGCTCCTTGGCGATCACGTCGGAGTAGATCTGACCGGTGGTGACGTTCGCCTTGCCGGACAGCGCCCGGTCGAGGAAGCGCTCGTAGTGCCCGACGTCGAGGTCGGTCTCCGCGCCGTCCTCGGTGACGAAGACCTCACCGTGCTGGAACGGGTTCATCGTCCCCGGGTCGACGTTCAGGTAGGGGTCGAGCTTCTGCATCACCACGCGCAGCCCGCGCGCGGTCAGCAGGTTGCCGAGGCTGGAGGCGGTGAGGCCCTTGCCCAGCGAGGAGGCGACGCCCCCGGTGACGAAAATGTGCCTGGTCGTCCGTGCTGATGGGGCCAAGGCCTGCTCCCGTGTCGTCTGTCGCGGTCATGCAGACCGCCGTGCTTGATCAGCAAAGTGATCACGCGATCCACGGGATTTGACGGTAACACCTCCCGGACGGGTACTCGCAGGCCGCACCCCGGCTGCGACACCTGCGGGTCATCCGGGCGAGGTCCGGCGCTCAGGAGGCGGCAACCTCCGTCGATGACCGGGTGGCCTGCCGGGGCGCTACGGCGGACCCACCCGCGGTCGGCTCCGCCGGGTCGTCGGCGTCGACGCCGCGCTCGGTCGGGGCGTCCGGGACCGGGGCCACCGGGGGTGCGTCCGAGGGCGGGCCGCTGATCGGCCGAGGGTGCGCCGCGCCCAGCGGCCCACCGCCGGTCGGCCCGTCACCCCCACCGGTCGGACCGACCCCGCCGGAGCCCGAGTCGTCGTCGGCGCCGCTGACACGGAACCGGCCCGGAACCGGGCGGGTCCGGTCGGCGGCGTGCCCGAGCACCCGCAACGACGCCAGGACGGCCATCGGCACCACCAGCGCGGCGGCGGCGCCCATCACGTCCAACGCCGCGCCGTCGAGCAGACCACCGAGCACCGCGGCGACCACGGTCCCGGCCAACGCGGCCCGGACCGCCGGGTAGATGCCGAACAGCCGCATCAACCCACCCCACGGCTGCAACAGGGCGAACCACACCAGCAACCCGCCGGTCAGCGCCAGCACGGTCAGCGGGCTGTTGACCAAGGTCTCGAAGTTCTCGGTGCTGGACCGGTGCACGGTGAACCCGCCGGTGCCGTCGCCGAGCGCGGAGAGGAACCGCCCAAGGCTGCCCCGCTCCGCCGGCGGGCGACGCAGGTCCACCACACCGAAGCCGATTCCGACCGCCAGGGCGGCCATGGTGGCCCAGGCCAGCCGGCTGATCGTCAACCAGCCTCCGGCGCTGATCACGGCGGCGACGCTCACCCCGGCGGTGAGCGCTATCGCGCCGACCGGGTCGGCGCCCAGGTAGGGGCTACCGACCACCACCACGGCGAGGCCGCCCACGGCCACCGTCACCGCCGGCCGCCAGACCCGGTGCACCCGTTGGGCGAGCCAGCCCCCGGCGAGCAACGCCCCGGCGAGGAACACTCCCAGCCCCACCGTGCTCAGCCCGGAGTACCGGCCGCCCTGCAACGCGGAGTAGCCGACCACGCCGTTGAGCTGCAGGCTGGCCCCGGTGAGCACGTCCAGCCCGACGACGAGGGTGGTGAGGCCGGCCACCGCGCCGAGGGGGCCGAGGGTGCCCGCGTACCCGGGGGCGAAGCGCACCGCGGCGGTGCCCGCGGCCACCAGCAGCGCCGTGACCCCGGCGAAGATCCACCCAGGGTGGTCGCCCTGCCACCAGGGCACCGCGTCGGCCAGCAGCGCCGCCGGCACCGTCAACGCCACGGCGACGAGCAGCAGCTCCACCACCGCCAGGATCCGCCCGGAGACCGGGGTCGGGCCGGCCGGCCCGGCGTGCGGGCGGGCTCGGCGCAGCAGCGGCAGGATTCCGAGTGCCAGCAGCACCTGCACGCCGGCCAGCACCGTGAAGAACACGCCGGAGACGTCGCGCTGGGCAGCAGCCTCCCGGTCGGCGTCGGCCGGTGCGTCGATCGCCTCGGCCAGGTCGGCGGGACGGCCATCGGTGCTGACCGCGGGACGGCCGAGGAAGAGTCGCTCCGGCATCGGCCGGCCCAGCGCGGCGAGGGCGGTCGGCGCGAGGTCGACAAGTTGCAGGTAGCCGTCCCGGCCGGTGCTGGCCGAGGTGAGCCACCCCCGCTCCCAGCCCGGCCCGTCGGCGACCGCCACGTGCAGCCGCGACGGCTGGGCGGTGTCGGAGATCCCCGCGACCAGCACCAACGACCGTGGTGGCCGGGCCGCCAGCACCCGGGCGAGTTGGGCGTCCGCCGCCCGGGCCTCCTCGGCGCGGGTCTCCGGGTCCGTCCCCTCGACCGTGCCGAGGTCGACGATGCTCAGCACGCAGGCGCCGAGCAGCGTCCGCGGGTCGGCGGGCAACGCCGGGGCGTACCTGTCGACGCGGCCGAACGGTCGGGCGGCGGCCACCGCCGCACCCGGGCCCACCGCGACGGAGCAGCGCACCGACTCGGACAGCGAGCCGGGCAGGGCGCCCCACGGCAGTCGCTGCTGGTTGTACTGGACCACGCTCTCCTGATCCGGCAGGTTCGCGCCGATGCCGTCCGGCTGTTCGACAGTCACCCCCGCCGTCGGGCACCCGTCGGGCGACCGGCTGCCGTTCCACGCGGCGAAGCTGCCCGCACCCAGGGTCAGCCACCCGTCCACCGGGCAGGTGGGTCGGTGCGCGGAACGCACCGACAGCGAGCCGATGGACCCCTCCTGGGCCATCCGCCACAACGTCGGGGTGCGCTGCGGATCCACGTCCTCCCAGCGCAGCCCCGCGACCCCGGCGAGCACCACGAAGTCGGCGGTGCGTCGCGGGGTGTCCTGCGGCGGGCGGGCGGCGAGCGCGGCGACACCGAGCGACACCACGAGGACGGTCAGCAGGGCGGGGGTGATTCGGCGCAGCATCACCGGTGTCCCGTTCTGGGGGCGTCGGAGCCCGGCGTGGTTGCCGGGCCGGCACGGTCGGCGACCAGCTCGGCGTAGAGGGTGGCCAGCGCGGCGACGGTGTCCGTCTCGGTCGGCCACGTGGCCGCCCGTTCCGCGCCCCGCCGGCCCAGCTCGGCCCGGGCCGCCGGGTCGTCCAGCAGCGCCCGCACCGCCGCGTCGACCGCGTCGACGTCGCCGGCGGGGATCAGCGTGGCGGCATCGCCGACCAGGTCCGGCAACCCGCCGACCGCGGTCGCGACCAGCGGTACGCCGGCGCGCAGCGCCTCCTGGGCGAAGAGCTGCCGGGCCTCCCAGTCGCTGGTGACCACCGCGAGGTCGGCGCCGGCGAGCAGGTCGGCCACGTCGGTGCGGTGCCCCAGCAGGGTCACCGGGGCCCGGGCCGCGGAGGTCCGCGCGGCCAACGGCAGGTACGCCGGCCCACTGCCCGCGATCACCACGACCGGCGGCGGGGTACGGGTACGCCAGCGGGCCGCCGCGTCGATCAGCACGTCGTAGCGCTTCTGTGGGTGCAGTCGACCGACCGAGAGGATCAACGGCTGGTCCGGGCGGACCCCGAACTCGGCGCGGACGGCCGCCGGGCGTCGACGCGGTGCGGGCAGTGTCGGCGCGGCGACCGGGGCGAGCCGGGCGTCGGCGGCGCCCAGTGCGGCGGCCCGTCGCACCAGATCCGTGGAGGCGCCGAGGGCCACCCTGGCGCCCCGGGCCACCACGCGTTCGACGAGTCGGGACACCCCGCCCCGCAGGCCGCCCGCGAGCACCGCGTTGTGCCAGGTGACGATCAGCGGCGCGGCGGGACGGGCCAGCACGGCGACCAGTCCGGCCCGCAGACCGTGGGCGTGCACCACGTCGACCCGGGAGGTGGTGAGCACCCGACGCAGGGTGAGCACCGCCCGGGCGTCGGCCGGCGTCGGGCTGGCCGGGATCTCCACCGGCTCGAAACGCGCACCGACCGAGGTGAAGTCGAACTGCTCCTGGGTCGCCGCCGGCCCGCAGACCAGGACGGTGGCACCTCCGGCGACGAGGCCACGCGCCACCGACCGGACGTGCTGGCCGACCCCTCCGGTGCTGGACGCGAGCACCAACGCGACAGTGCCCGACCAACCGGCGGACGAGGATGGCTCAGTCATCGCGCAGCCGTCTCCTTCCCGTCGCCCCGCTCCGGGGGGACCGCACCGGGCGTCGGACCGCCGCCCCGGGGCCCGCGTCGACCCAGACGCCGCAGCACCCCGGCGAGCAGTGGCGCTACGTCCCGCCGGTCGACGAACCAGACCACGGCGAGGAACACCGCCCCAACCAGAACCCCGGACAGCATGCCCTGACCGAGTGCCACCGCCATCGTCGGGGTGCCGCCGGCCGACGAGTCGAGCAGGCGGCTGAGGCCCAGTCCGGCGAGCGCGGCGGCCACACCGGCCAGCACTCCGGCGGCCGAGGCCCGTGCCGCGCCGGCCAGCGCCGCACGGCCGGCGCTGCGCAGCACCGCCAGAATCAGCAACGCCCCGAGCACCAGCATCCCCACCGAGTTGGCCGACGTCACCGCGAACACCCGGTCGCGCAGCGGCAGCAGCGCGCCGAACAACACGACGACGGCCGGCACCACCAGGAACCCGACGGCAGTGGCTGCCGTCGCCGCCCGGGTCTCCCCACGGGCGTAGAGCGCGCGGGTGAGCACCGCGAAGAGCCCGTAACCGACCAGCCCGGGGGCGTACCCGATGATCGCGGCGGCGGCCGTGGACGCGGTCGACGCCGGAAAGAAGAAGTGCCCGACCGGTCCGGCGGTGCCGATCAACGCGGCGGTGCCGAGGCAACTGAACAGCAGCACCCCGCGTACGGCCGGTGCCAGCGTCGCCCGGTAGGTGTCCTCGTCACCGGCGGCCCGCGCCGCCGCCAGCGTCGGGTACGCCGCGACGGCCAGCGGCACCGCCAGCACCGCCCACGGCAACAGGTAGACGGTCTGCGCCAGGTTGTAGACGCCCGGGTTGCTCCGCGCACCGGCGGTGACCTGGTTCAGGCTGACGATCAGCGCGATCTGCTGCGTGGTGACGGTGACCGCGCCGGCCACCGCCAACCCGCCGACCCGGGCCCGCGCGTCGGCCGGGAACCCGAACCCGGGCCGCAACCCCAGGCGCAGTCGGCTGACCGGGACGAGCAGGGACAACGACAGCACCACCACACCGAGGGTCGTGCCGACGGAGAGCAGCAACTCACCACCGGGGCTCACCCCGCCGACCGTCGCGTTGCGGCCCTGCGTCGCGGTGAACCCCAGGTAGACGACGATCACGGTGAGGCTGGACAGCAGCGGCGCGAGCACCGGCCAGGCGAAGCGCCGGTGCGCCTGGAGCACCCCGGTGAGCACGATGCCCACCCCGTACAGCGGCAGTTGCGGTGCGAAGACCCGCAGCATCCGGATGCCGCTCTGCTGCTGGGCGGTGGTCAGGTGGTGGCCGAGCGACTCGACCACCGGCCCGGCGAGCAGCACCACCAGCACCGCGAGCGGCACCAGCAGGGCCAGCGTCCAGGTCAGCAGCGCGCCGGTGGTCCGGGCCACGGTCGTCCGGTCACCGGCCGCGACAGCGCCGGCCAGCAGCGGTACGACGAGACTGGCCAGCGCGCCACCGGCGACGATCTCGAAGATGAAGTTCGGCACCGCGTTGGCCACCACGTAGGTGCCGCCGAGGTCGGTGGTCCCCAGGCTCCAGGTGAACACGGCGGTGCGGCCGAAGCCGGCCAACCGGCTGACCACGGTGAGGACGGCGATGAGCGCGGCTGCCCCGGCCAGCCGGCCGGCGCCGGCGAGGGGGGCCGGTCGGGTCACGTCAGTCGGCGCGTCGGCCCAGTGCGTCGAGCTCGCGCAGCCCCGGGGTCCGCTGGATCACCGCCGTGAAGCTGACCTTCTCGCTGGCGGCGGTGAGCCCGGCGAGCACCGCGAGCAGACCGGCCCGGCCGAGCGGGCCGGTCCGGGCGGCGAGCGCGACGCCGAGCACCGCGCCGAGCGCGTTCGCGCCGCTGTCACCGAGCATCACGTCCTCGGCGAGGTCGTCGCGGAGCAGACCGGCGGCGGCTCCGGCGGCACCTGCGGCGATCCCGCCGTGCGGGCCACCGGCCAGCGGCGCGGCGAGCAGCAGCCCGGACTTGATCGCCCGGCCCGGCCGCAGGTCGAGAAGGTTGAGCAGGTTGGCCGTGCCGGCGATGACCCCGGCGCCGAGGAGCACGTCGACGCCCCGGCCGATCGCGCCGTGGCGCTGCCGGCGCGGGTGCGCCGCGACCCTGTGGTCGGCGGCCAGCAGCGCGGCGGCGCCCAGGCCGGCGGCGCCCACCCCGGCGACCTTGACCAGGCCCGCGGTGACCCGCCCCTCACGCAGCGCGGCGAGGTGACCGGCGAAGCCCTTCGCCGCCTTCTGCTCCGGCCGCGCGCCGACCACGTCGTCGTACAGGCCGACGGCACCGGCGCCGAGGCCGGCGACCAGGGCCGCCCCACCGGAGGCGCCGCTTGTGGCACCGAACGCGCCGACGGCTGCCGCGCCCGCGGCGAGCGCCGGCCCGGCGGCCAGGCTCACCGTGCGGCCACGGAAGTTGGTGCGGTCCAAAGCGGGACCGGCCGGAGAGGTGCGGACCTCACGCAGCGCGTACCGGGCCGCCGCGGCGCCGGCGGCGGCGAGCAACAGCCGACCCACCGTCCTCATGCCGCCACCCTGCTGCGCCTCGGGTGCGCTCGCTCACGCGCCGCCTCGTCGATTACGGACACCGGGGTACGTCGTTCGCTCACTGGGGCAGTCTAGGCAGCAGGGACGGGGCGTTGTCGCCGACGCCGTACTGCCCGGCCTTCTTCTCGGTGAGCTGCTCCACCAGGGCGAGGCTGGTGACCAGTTGGCCCTGCACGGTGTTGGCGTTGTCGACCGTGGAGATGGTCTGGGCGAGCACCGGGTCACCACGGACCACGGCGACCAGGTTGCCGCCGACGGAACCCTTGCCGGCCACCACGATCGACCCGGTCCGGTCGAACTGCTCGGCGATCTTGACGACCGACTCGTCCCGCTTCTCGGAGTCCTTGTCGACGTACGGCTGGCCGCTGACCACCACGACCGCCTCCGCCGAGCCGGTGACCTTGTTGTTGTCGGTGGTCAGGTAGCCGGCGTTGTTGTAGGCGGCGAGCACCGCCCGCCGGTCGGCGTCGCTGACCGGCGCGACGCCCTGGGGACGGTCCAGCAGGACGCTGGCCAGCAACGCGCTGGAGGTCTCCACGCCGTGCCCGTTGCCCGGCAGACCGGTGGTCTGCGCGGTGGGGCGGGCAGCGGTGACGGCCAACTCCAGCAGGTTGGTGTTGTTGTCCGGGTTGATGAGCTTGTCCTGCAGCTCGACCCGGCCGGTCAGGGTGGCGCCGGCCTGCTGGAGCTTCTTGAGCACGCCCTCGGTGTGGTCGCGCCCGTTGGGCAGCGTCAGCACCAGCACGCGGCGCCCGGTCAGGGTGCCGGGGAGGATGACCTGGGAGATCTCCTCGGCGAAGTCCTCCTCGAGCGCGAGCTGCTTCTCCATGTTGTTGACCTGCTGGCGCCAGTTCTGGTTGTCCTTACGCAGCCCGGTGACCTGTCCCTCGAGCGAGTCGGCGACCGGGCCGTTGAGGGCGGCTGTGCCGACCACCAAGCCGATCGCCAGAGCCAGGAAGACCGCGGTGAGGGACACCACGTGGTAGCGGAAGTTGATCACGCTTGCAGCCTCTTGATCGGTCGGGAACTAGAAGAGCCGGTACAGCTGGAACACGAGATTGTCCCACCATTCGGCGACCACGCCCAGGTACGCCTTCCCGACGGTCGACACGGCCACCGCGGACGCCATCGCCGCGATCGCCGACAACACCAGCAACAGCAGCGACGAGCCGGAGATGCTCTGCCGGTAGAGCCGGCTCACACCCTTGGCGTCGACCAGCTTGCCACCGACCTTGAGCCGGGTCAGGAACGTCGAGGCCATGCCGCCGCGACCCTTGTCGAGGAACTCGACGAGGGTCGCGTGGGTGCCGACCGCGACCAGCAGTGAGGCGCCCTTCTCGTCGGCGAGCAACATCGCCAGGTCCTCGCTGGTCGCGGCGGCCGGGAAGGTGATCGCCGGGACGCCCAGACCATTGACCCGGGGCAGGCCGGGCGCCCGCCCGTCCGGGTACGCGTGCACGATCACCTCGGCGCCGCAGCGCAGCACGTCGTCGGTGACCGAATCCATGTCCCCGATGATCATGTCGGGGGTGTAACCGGCCTCGACCAGCGCGTCCGCGCCGCCGTCGACGCCGATGAGCACCGGCTTGAACTCCCGGATGTACGGGCGCAGCACGTCCAGGTCGGCCTTGTAGTCGTAGCCGCGCACCACGATCAGGCAGTGCCGGCCCTGCATCTGGGTCTCGATGTCCGGAACGCCCACGCCGTCGAGCAGCAGGTCGCGCTCCTGGCGCAGGTAGTCCATCGTGTTGGCGGCGAACGCCTCCAACTGCACCGACAGACCCTCCCGGGCGTCGGCCATCGCCTTGGCGACCGACTCGGCGTCCTGCAGGCTGCCGTGGGCCACCGGCTCGTCACCGGCGAAGACCGTGTTGCCCTCGATGCGGACCTGGTCGCCCTCGCGGATCCGCTCGAAGACGCCCTCGCCGAGGTCGTCGAGGAGCGGAATGCCGGCGGCGACCAACACCTCCGGGCCGAGGTTCGGGTAACGGCCGGAGACCGAGGGCTTGGCGTTGAGCACCGCCCCGACACCGACAGCAACGAGCGAGTCGGCTGCCACCCGGTCCAGATCGACGTGGTCGATGACCGCGATGTCACCGGGGCGCAGCCGACCGACCAGGCGTTTCGTCCGGCGATCAAGGCGCGCGGTGCCGAGGACTCTGCCCGGGTCGGGGTTCCGGTTCCGGCGCAACGTGGGTAGACGCATCGTGACCATCCTGGCATGTGAGGCAGGCTTTTCTGTCGCGACATGCCTGAGCAGGGCCGCCTACCCAGGGAAGCACACGTCGGCACAAGCCGGTGTGCTTGCGCTCACAATACGCGGCGTCACAACCGCCTTTCCTTGGCGGCCACGGCCAGAAGCTCCTCGGCGTGAGCGATACCCAGATCCGAATCCGGCAAACCCGCCAGCATGCGGGCCAGCTCCCGGGCCCGCTCGGTGTCCTCCACGACCCGCACGCCGCTGGTCGTCACCGCGCCACCGGTGTCCTTCGCCACCACCAGGTGCCGGTCGGCGAACGCGGCCACCTGCGGCAGGTGCGTGACGACCAACACCTGGTGGCTACGGGCCAACCGGGCCAACCGCCGGCCGATCTCCACCGCCGCCTGACCGCCGACACCCGCGTCGACCTCGTCGAAGACCAACGTGGGCGGGCCACCCGAACCCGCGAAGACCACCTCGATGGCGAGCATCACCCGGGACAGCTCACCGCCGGACGCGCCGCGCTGCAACGGCAACGACGGCGCGCCCGGATGGGCCAGCAACCGCAGCTCCACCTCGTCACCGCCGTCCGGGGTGACACCCACCTCGACACCGTTGACCGAGAGCGTCGGCTCGGCACGCCCGGTCGGGCGCGGCAGCACCGCCACCTCGATCCGCGCGTGCGGCATGGCCAACCCGGCCAGCTCCACGGTCACCTGGTCGGCGAAACGGACCGCCGCCTCCTGCCGGGACGCCGACACCCGCCCGGCCAGGTCCGCCACCTCGACGGCGAGCCGCTGACCCTCCCGCTCCAACTCGTCCAGCAGGTCGTCGGAGGTGTCCAGGTCGGACAGTCGGGTGCGCGCCCGATCGGCCCAGGCGATCACCCCGTCGACGTCGTCGGCGTACTTACGGGTCAGGGCGCGCAGCGCCGCCCGCCGCTCGTAGACGTGCTGCAACCGGGCCGGGTCCGCGTCGAGCGTCGCCAGGTACGCCGACAGCTCCGCCGACACGTCGGTGACCAGGGTGGCCGCCTCTTCCAGGCGGGAGGCCAGCTCACCCAGCGCCGGGTCGGTGCCGGCCTGCGCCTCCAAGGTCCGTCGGGCGGTGCCGAGCAGCGCCGCCGCGTCGGGTGTCTCGTCGGTGGCCTCCGCGCCACCCGCCACACACTGCTGGGCGATCTGCGCGGCCGTCCGCAGCCCCTCGGCGTGCTCCAGCCGCTGCGCCTCGGTCTTCAGGTCGTCGTCCTCACCGGGCTGCGGATCGACCCGGGTGATCTCGTCGAGGCCGAGCCGCAGCAGGTCGGCCTCCTGGTTGCGCTCGCGGGCGTTGCGCCGCCGGTCGGCCAGGTCGTCGACCACCCGCCGCCACCCCGTGTACGACTCACGCAGCGCGTCGAGCAGCTTCTCGTGCGCGGGACCGGCGAACCGGTCCAGCGCGGCCCGCTGCTCGGCCGGGCGCAGCAGCCGCAACTGGTCGGACTGCCCGTGCACGGCGACCGCCTGCTCGCCGACCTCACCGAGCATCGACACCGGCATGCTCCGGCCGCCGACGTGGGCCCGCGAGCGCCCCTCCACCGTCACCGTGCGGCTCAGCAGCACCGAACCGTCCTCGTCGGGCTCGCCACCCGCCTCGGTGATCCGCGCGTGCACGGCGTCAGCGACCCGCCCGTGCAGGCGCAGCCGCCCCTCCACCACGGCACGGCCGGGTTGGGCGCGGACCCGCCCGGCGTCGGCCCGACCGCCGAAGAGCAGGCCGAGGCCGGTGACCACCATTGTCTTGCCCGCACCGGTCTCGCCGGTGATGACGTTCATGCCGCCGGTCAACGGCAGCGTGGTGTCCTCGATGACGCCCAGTCCGGTGATGCGCAGCTCTTCCAGCACAGCCACCGACAGTAGACGCGAGGGCCGACACTTGACCAGCCGACGGGCCCCGACGCGGCCGGCACCCGGCCGACGTACAGTTCTGCCCCGTGTTGGACGTGATCGGCCTGACCCCGGCTGAGGAGGAGCTCTACCGCTGCCTGCTCCAGCTCACGGCAGCGCGCGTCGACGACCTGGTCCGTCGTCTGCACCGACCGCGCGAGCAGGTCGTCGCCCAGGTCGAGGCGCTGCGTGCCAAGGGACTCGTGCAGCCCACCGACGTCGACCCGGACGCGCCGCTGCGCCCGACCGCCCCGGACGTCGCCCTCGGTGGGGCCCTGCTGCGCCGCCAGGAGGACCTGGAGGCCGCCCGACGCCGGGTCACCCAACTGGCCGAGGAGTACCGCTCCGGGCTGCGGAGGCACCACGGCGACCACCTCGTCGAGGTGATCACCGGTGCGCGGGTCCTCCGGGACCGCCTGCGCGACCTGCAGAACTCGGCGCGTACCGAGGTGCTCTGGTTCTGCCGGGCCAACCCGCTCGCCATGGCCGGCCCGGAGAACGTCGAGGAGTTCGACGCGCTGGCCCGCGGGGTGAGCTACCGGGCCATCTACGAGCGTGACCTGCTGCTGGAACCGGGAGCGCTGGCCGACCTGGCCAAGGGGGTCGCCGCCGGCGAGCAGGCCCGGGTGCTGGACCGGTTGCCGGTCCGACTGGCCATCGTGGACGCCAGCACCGCCATCTGCCCGTTGGTCCCCGACCGCGACGGTGGGGAACCGAGCGCCGCCGTGATCGGACGCAGCCAACTGCTCGACGCGCTGCTCGCCCTCTTCGAGAGCCACTGGCGGGTCGCCACCCGACTGCGGCTCGACGATCCCCTCACCGTCGGCGCGGCCGAGGGGCGGCGGCCGGACCCCGAGGACCACCCCGGCGACGGTTACCAGCCGGACGCCGACGAGGCACGGCTGCTGTCGCTGTTCGTGGCCGGCGTACCGGACAAGTCCATCGCCTCGCAGCTCGGGGTGAGCCGCCGGACCGTGCAACGACGGATCGCCGACCTGATGGCCGCCGCAGGGGTGGACACCCGACCCGGGTTGGCGTTCCAGGTCGCCCGACGCGGCTGGCTCTGACCGCCTCCGACGGGCACCCGGGCAGGGTGGGACGGCTCCGGGCCGCCCCACCCTGCGCCGATCAACGCAGCCCGTACGCCTGGAGCACCGTCTGGTCGACGGTGTTCCCGGCCCGGTCGGTGGCGTGCACCCGCAGCGACACCGTTCCGCGCCCCGCCGGCACGGTTGCGGTGTACCGGGTGCCCGACCCCTTGGTCTGCGCGGTGCGCCAGGTGACGCCCCCGTCGAAGGAGACCTGCACCCGGACGCTGGTGCCGGTCGGCGCGGGCACTCCGGCCGGCTGGCGCAGGGTCAGCCCCAACTGGTGCGGCCGGTTGCCGCGTACCGTGCCGAGCAGGTCCGCCGGCACCTGGTAGTCCACCTGCAACAGCGACAACGGGGTGGCCGCCTCACCCGCCGGCCGGGCCGAGGTGAACTCCCAGGCGGTGTCGGTGCGGGTGCCGTAACGCCACTCGGCCGAGGACCGCTGCGTGGTCAGGTCCAGCCGGTAGCGGGCCCGGTCCGGGGTGGTGGGCACCGGTGCCCAGCCGCCGGAAAGGTCGGCGATCTGCTGCCCGTTGCGACTGATCCGGACCTCGACGGTGTCCGACTCCTCGCTGTTGCCGGCCACGCTGTAGTGACCGTCGGCGTCGACGAACTCGGGCACCCGCAGGTCCAGGCTGTCACCGGTCCGGGTGGGCACCGGCGCCCCGCTGACCGGGACGGCCGGGCGGACCACCGGCGCGTGCCAGGTCTCGGTCACCCGGTCATTGGCGGCGTAGCGCCGAGGCTCCTGGGTCAGGCCGCCGGCCAACTGCCCCCACTGCATGAACATGGACTTGTGCAGCACCCGGTGCTGCCACCAGGAGTCCCCGGCGCTGACGAACTCCTGCCGGGTGGTCCCGTTACGGACCATCCGCTGGTCGTCGTTCCAGGCGTACTCCTGCCACGGACGCCAGCCGAACCGCTCCTCGGTGGCCCACCCCGCGCCCATGTCGGCGTAGCTCGCGGTCACCTCGGCGGTGTTCTTCGCGGTCACCGTGTGCACGATCCGCTCCGGCACCCGGCCCTTCGACACCTGCCACACGTCGTACAGGTAGGGGCTGTCCACGGTCAACGTCAGGTCCAGCGTCGCCCGGCCCTTGCGCGCCGCCGCGATCAGTCGCTGCCCGTCGTCGTACGCGACCACCATCGCCGGGATCGGCAGCCGTTCTCCGTCGGGCCGCCAGACCGTCCACGCGCTCCGGTCCTCCGGACGGACGATCAGCACCGCGGCGGCACCGGCGGCCGCGGCGGCGGCGACCTGCTCCTCCTCCGGGCGGTTCGGGTCGGTGGTGAGCAGCACGGCGGCGCCCCGCGCCCGGGTCAGCTCGGCGGGGGTGCCGGTGCCGGCCCAGACCAGCGGCAGCTTCCGCCGGCCGGTCGGCGCCGGCGACGTGCCCAGCAGGTTGATGTCCGACGGACCGGACACCCCACTGATCTTCGCGTCCACCATCGGCGCTACGAGCTGCCAGCGCGAGGCGAACTCGAACTCGCCCTGGCGCACCTGCCGGGTCGGCGTGACGTTGACCTGCTGAACGGTGCTGTAGGCCATCACCCCGTGGTCGATCTGCCGGCCGTTGCCCAGCACCCGGTGCACGTAGTAGCTGAGCGTGGCCCGCTGCTCGCTGGGCTTCGGCGTCTCGATGCGTACCGGCGTGCCCTTGCGCGCGTCGAGCACCACGGTCAGGTCCCGGTCAACGGTCACCTCCGGCTCGATCATCTGGGTGAGCTGCTCGTCCAGTGGGGCGCCGTGCTCAACCAGCGCGGTCAGCACGTACGTGCCCTCCTCGACCTGCAGGGTGCCCTCGCCACCCCACATGCCCCAGAAGTCCGACTCGGGCTGCTCACCGAAGAAGGTCAACCCGGGCGAGAGGCCCGGCTGACCCTGCCGGTCCAGCAGCTTGATGGTGACAAGGTGCTGCGGACCGCTGACGGTGAGCCCGACCGGGGTGCGCACGGCGACACCGTCCGTGCCGGTCGCCACCAGCCAGCCGCCGTGCGGGCCCCGGGCCAGCTTCGCCGGGTCGGCCCGCAGTGGCACGGCCACGCTGCCGCCCGCCGGCACGGCCACCTCGCCGGAGGTCACGGCGACCCCGTCGGGCTCGGCCGCTCCGGTGTCCAGGTTGCGCAGCTCCAGGGCCAGCCGCAGGGTCTGCGCGGTCTTCGTGCCGTTGGTGTACGTCACGGTCCGCTCGACCGCCACACCGCCGGTGGTGATCCGGCCGAAGTCCGCAGTGGCCGACGCGTACACCTGCTGCGTGAGTGCCCGCGCCACGTCGACCCGACCGCCGCCCTGCTCGAAGACGGTCAACGCCGGGTTGGCCTTCGTGGTGCTGACCAGCGCGTCCTTGAGCTTCCCGGCGGCCCAGTCCGGGTGCTCCTGGGCGAGGATCGCCGCCGCGCCGGCCACGTGCGGGGTCGCCATCGAGGTGCCGGACGCGGTCGTGTAGGCGTCGCCCACCGGCGTACCCATGGTGGTCCCGGCGGCCCGCGCGGCGACGATGTCGACGCCCGGCGCGGTGATCTCCGGCTTGAGGCCGTTGTCGCCGAGCCGCGGGCCGCGGCTGGAGAAGTCGGCGAGGTTGTCGTCGCGGTCCACCGCGCCGACGGTGAGCGCCGCCGCGGCCGCGCCCGGCGCGCCGACGGTACGCGCCGCACCCGAGTTGCCGGCGGCGACCACGAACAGCGCGCCGGTCTCGGCGGTCAGGTCGTTGACCGCCTGGCTCATCGGGTCGGTGCCGTCGGTCGGGTCGCCACCGAGGCTCATGCTGACCACCTTCGCGCCGGAGCGGGCGGCCCACTCCATGCCGGCGATGATGGACGAGCTGAGACCCGAGCCCCCGTCGTCGAGCACCTTGCCGACCAGCAGCTGCGCGCCGGGCGCGACGCCCTTGCGCAACCCGTCGGACGCCGCCCCGCTGCCGGCGATGGTGGCCGCCACGTGGGTGCCGTGGCCGTGCCCGTCGCGGGCGCTGCCGCTGCCAGAGAAGTCCTGCGCCTCGGCGATCCGGCCGACCAGATCGGGGTGGGTGGCGTCGACGCCGGTGTCGAGCACCGCCACCTTCACGCCGGCGCCGTCGCGCCCGGCGGCCCAGGCCGTCGGGGCGCCGATCTGCGGCACACTGTGCTCCAGCGTCGGGCGGACCCGCCCGTCCAGCCAGATCCGGGCGATGCCGCCGCCCAGCCGGGGCGCGGCGGCCGTGGTCCGGGTGCTCGGCGTACCGGCGAGCGTGGTCCACAGGCCACCGAGGTCACCCTTGCCGACCCGCAGCGCGGCGCCGTTGATGCTCTCCAAGGGGCGGGCGTCGGTGGCACCGGCAAGCGGCTTGACCCGCCCGGCGGCCGGCTCCTGGTAGCGCACGATCAGCGGCAGGGTGCCCCGCGCGGTGTCGCCGTAGCCGTCGGCGGCCAGCTCCTGCACGTCGAACAGGTCGGCGTCGAGGACCCCGCTGGAGACGTAGGGCAGGGCGTCGCTGGGAAGCACCCGCAGCGTGCCGTCGACCTGCATGGTCTGGAAGACGATCCGTTCGCGCCCGGGTCCCGGGCGGACGGTGGCGGCGACCCGACCAGGTGCCGCTGGTACCAGGTCGACCTGGTCACCGGTGATCAGGGTGATACGGACGGGCGCGGCGCCCGGGGTGGGCGTGCCCGATGTCGGGCCGGTGGGCCGGGCGGGCGGGTCGGCGGACGCCGGTGCGGCGAGGCCGACCACCAGGGCGCCGACCGCGCCGACGGCGAGCCAGCGTGGGGACCAGTGCATGCGATGTGCTCCTCTACTCCTCCAGGCCCACCATCCGTAGATGAGGGCCGATCGGAGTCTGCGTCGGAGCTTGTCACCAGGTCACTAGTCACCAGCCGCCGCAGCGGCGACATGTCGTCAGGTGGACAACTGAGGTCCACCGACGGTGTGCGTCACGGTCACCGGCGGCTGCCACGCCAACCGTGCACCGGCAGGCCGAACTTGGCGACCAGCCGGTCGGTGAACGGTCGGGGCCGCAACCGCACGATGCGCACCGGCAGGGCACCCCGACGCACCGTCACCCGGGCGCCCGGGGGCAGGTCGTAGACCCGACGCCCGTCGCAGGAGAGCACGGCGAGGGTGGTGAACGGGTCGACAGTGATCACGAAGGTGGACGTCGGAGCCGTCACCAGCGGGCGGCTGAACAACGCGTGCGCGCTGATCGGCACCAACAGCAGCGCCTCCACCTCCGGCCAGACCACCGGACCGCCGCCGGAGAACGCGTACGCGGTGGAGCCGGTGGGCGTGGCGCAGACGACACCGTCGCAGCCGTAGCGGGACAACGGGCGTCCGTCCACGTCGACGAGCAGTTCGAGCATCTGCGCCCGCTCGCCCTTCTCGATGCTGATCTCGTTGAGCGCCCAGGACTCGATGGTCGGCCCGCCGTCGAACTCGGCGGTGACGTCCAGGGTGAGCCGCTCGTCGACCGTGTAGTTGCGACTGACGACGTCACCCACCGCGACGTCGAGGTCGTCGATCTCCGCCTCGGCCAGGAAACCCACCTTGCCGAGGTTGATGCCGAGCAGCGGTGCCTTCGCCGGGCGGGCCAGCTCGGCGGCGCGCAGGAAGGTGCCGTCACCGCCGAGCGCGAAGACGATCTCGGCACCCTCGGCGGCCTTCTGGCCGGCGACCGGCACCACACCGGGCAGGTCGAGGTCCTCGGCCTCGTCGGCGACCACCCGAACCTCGAAACCCGCGTCGATCAGATCGGCCGCGACCGACCGGGCGTGCTCCGTGCTACGGCGACGACCGGTGTGGGTCACCAGCAGAGCGGTCCGGCTCATCGGGTCGCCCGCCCGTCCTGGACCGGGCGGCGTCGCACCACCGTCGCCCCGATCCAACCGCGTGTCGCCGCGGTGCCCTCGCTGCGCGCGTTCACCCTGCGACCTCCTCCGCCGCCGCCGTCACGTCCGGCACGCCGCCGGCCGCCGTCGGGCCGTCCGGCCCGGCCGCCACCACGGCCCGCACCCGTTGTGGGTCGGCCGGCGGTGCGCCCCGGCGCAACCATACGAAGAACTCCACATTGCCGCTCGGCCCGGGCAGGGGGCTGGCCGCCACGTCGGCCAGCCCGAGGCCGAGCCCGGCCGCCGCGGCGGCCACGTCCAGAACCGCTTCGGCACGCAGCTCCGGATCGCGGACCACGCCACCGGTGCCGACCCGTTCCTTGCCCACCTCGAACTGCGGCTTCACCATCAACGCCAGGTCACCGTCGTCGCGGGTGCAGCCGGCCAACGCCGGCAGCACCAACCGCAGCGAGATGAACGACAGGTCGGCCACCGTGAGGTCGACCTGCCCGCCGATCGTGTCCGGGTCGAGGGTACGAACATTCGTGCGTTCCAGGACGCGGACCCGCTCGTCGGTGCGCAGTGACCAGGCGAGCTGCCCGTAGCCGACGTCCACCGCCACCACCTCCGCGGCGTCGGCGCGCAACAGCACGTCGGTGAAGCCGCCGGTCGAGGCGCCGGCGTCCAGGCAGCGCCGGCCGGCGACCCGAAGCCCACCGGCGCCGAACACGGCGAGAGCGCCGGCCAGCTTGTGCCCGCCCCGGGAGACGTACTCCTCGGTCGGGTCCTCGCCGGTCACCAGCAGCGGATCCGCGGGGTCGACCATCGCGGCGGCCTTGCGCGCGACCACGCCGCGCAGCTGGACCCGGCCGGCATCCACCAGCCCGGCGGCCTGCTCCCGGGAGCGGGCCAGACCGCGGCGGACAAGCTCGGCGTCCAGCCGGTTACGACGTGCCATGGGTGGTTCTCCGGTCTGCTCAGGCCTGGTCGTGCCGCTCAGGTCTGGTCGATGGTGGCGAGGGTTTCCCGCAGCGTCTCGTAGGCCGCCTCGTACTGCGCGATCTGGTCGGCCGGGGCGAGCGTCGCCGCGTTCGCCATGGCCTGCACGGCGGCGTCCACCGCCGGGTGCCGCGCGGTGTCGTCCCCGACGTCCGGCAGCGGGCCGGGGCGGGCACCCGCCGCAGGACCCGGCCGGGGCGGGAACGGTCCGCCGGCCGGCGGACCCGGCCGGGGCGGGAACGAGCCGCCGGCCGGCGGGTGGGGCCGGCTCATTCGGCGGCGTCCGGTGGCTGCTTACGGACCGCCTTCTTGGCGGGCATGGCCGCCGGGGTCGGCGCCTCGTCGTCGGTCCGGCTGATCGTCGCCGGTGGCTTCTTCGCGATGGCCTTCTTGGCCACCGCCTTCTTCGCGACGGCCTTCTTCGCCACGGCCTTCTCGACCGCCGGCGCGGAGACCGGGGCGCCCGCCGGGCCGTCGGACGGCACCAGACGGTCTCCCGGCCGCGCGGCGAGGGTCGGGTCAGGTCGCTCCGACGGGCCGGCGCTCGGCGTGTTCGCCGGCTCGGCGGCGCGCGCCTCGCGTAGTTGCCGTTCCAGGTCGTGCACCCGCCGGGTCAGCTCGGCCACCTCGTCCGCGGTGGCCAGGCCGACCGCCCCGAGAGCCCGGTCGACCTCGAAGCGGACCAGCTTGGTCAGCGCCTCCCGGTTGGCGGCGCCGGTGGTGACCAGTTCCTCGCCGAGCGCCTGGAGTTGGGCGGCGGTCGCGCCACCGGAGCCGACGAGGCGACGTGCCACGTCCTGGGCCTTCTTCCGGGGCGCCTCCGTGAGGCCCATTGCCAGTTCGAGGTAGGCGCGCCACGCGTCCTGCATGCCTGAGTCCTTCCACGGGGCGGGGTGTGCAGGTGTCACGCTACCGGGCACCCCGGACTGTGCCGTGCGGTACGGTGCCGAGGACGGCGTGGCGATGATCGAGGGGGACATGTGGCCAGCGTGGACGAGTGCCGGCAGGCGTTGCAGGAGCTGGCCGCCCGGCTGGACCGCAACGCGGAGACGGTGCGCGAGCGGATCGATCTGGACCGGACGCTGGCCTGCCGGATCACCGACCTGGACGCCGCGTTCCACGGCCGCATCACCGGCGGTCGACTCGTCGAGCTGACCGACGGCGACGACCCCAAAGCCAAGATCGCGTTGAGTACGTCCAGCGACGACCTGCTCGCCCTGGTCCGCGGCGACCTGGACGTCACCAACGCGGTGACCTCCCGCCGGGTGTCGATCAAGGCGAACCCGTTCGACCTGCTGAAGCTGCGCAAACTGCTCTGAGGGACGCCACTGCCTGACCCGGGTCAGGCAGTGGCAATCAAAGATCAGGCAGTGGCGGTCAGACCGAAGCTCTCCACGGCGTGCGCCGCGTCCGGGCCGATCGGACGGATCTTCGGCAGCGCCGGCTCCGACGCCGACCAGGCCACCGCACAGAGCGCTGCCAGCGCGTCCAGCGGCCGACCCGACCCCGCCAACTCCAGCGCACTGTCGCGGTCGGTCACCGACCAGCCGCCGACGTCCGCCGGGCCCGGGACCCGCACGACGGCCGCCGGGTCGAAGAGCCCCGCCAGGTCCCTCGCGACGTGCGTGGGCCTGCGCCGCGGTTCGGCGGCCAGCAGATCCGGTACGCCGCTGACGCCGGTGAGCACCAGCAGGCTGTCCAGGCCGGCGCGGCGGGCACCCTCGATGTCGGTGTCCAACCGGTCACCCACCACCAGACTCCGGCCACCACCCGCGCGCCGAGCGGCCGTCTCGAACAGCGCCGACTCCGGCTTGCCGACCACCACGTCAGGGTCCCGCTCCAGCGCCGTCCGCAACACGGCCACCAGCGAACCGTTGCCCGGCAGCGGGCCACGTCCACTGGGCAGCGTCCGGTCGGTGTTGGTGGCGATCCAGAGCGCACCGGCCCGCACCGCGACCGAGGCCTCGGCCAGCTCGGCCCAACCCACCTTCGGGCCGTACCCCTGCACCACCGCGACCGGGCTCTCGTCGGCCTGGGTGACCGGGGTCAGGCCGACCGCGCGCAACTCCGCGCGCAGGGCCTCCGCGCCGACCACCAGCACCGGCGCGCCAGCGGGAAGCCGGTCGCGCAGCACCTCGGCAGACGCCGCGGCGGAGGTGAGTACCTCCTCCGGTCGAGCCGGCACACCCATGCCCGTCAGCAGGGCGGCGACCTCGCTGGACCGACGGGACGCGTTGTTGGTGGCGTACGCCACCGCCACTTTCTCGTCGTGCAGCCGGGCCACCGCCTCGACGGCACCGGGGATCGGCCGGTCGATCAGGTAGATCACACCGTCCAGGTCGAAGACGACCAGGGTGTACCCGTCGACCAGCCGCTCCCCGGCGTCCGCACTCATCGCTGCGTCGACCCCGACTCGTCATCGCGGGCCGGAGCGGTCCGATCGGCGCTCGTCGCGCTGTCGGACGTCGCGCTGTCGGACGTCACGCTGTCGGACGTCACGCTGTCGGACGTCACGCTGTCGTCGGACTCGGTGTCCGCATCGGCATTGCGCGCGGCCTCGTCCGGGTGACGGTCCTCGTCCTCGTCGTCGAAGCCCTCGTCATCGCCGGAGCGACCGACGACATCGTCCTGCTCGTCGTCATCGAAGTCTTCGTCGTCGTCTTCGTCGTCGTCATCATCGAAGTCTTCGTCGTCGTCGTCATCTTCGTCTTCGTCGTCGTCATCTTCGTCTTCGTCGTCGTCATCTTCGTCGTCGTCGTCATCGTCATCGTCGTCGCGGTCGTCGCGGTCGTCGCCGGTCAGGTCGGCGTCCGGTCGGGCCGGGACCGCGCCGGGAGCACCCGGGCCTGCGGCGATCTCCTCCGCGGCCTCGTCCTCCTCGTCGCCCTCGATGACGACGCCGTCGAGTTCCAGCAGCCGCTCGGCGGCGTCGGTCTCACCCTCGGTGTCGACGTCGGCAGCGCGGGAGAACCACTCGCGGGCCTCCTCACGCCGGCCCACGGCGAGCAGGGCGTCCGCGTACGCGTACCGCAGTCGGGCCGTCCACGGCACCGTGGCCTCGCTGGTGAGGTCCGGGACCTGGAGCATCGCGACTGCGGCGTCCTTCTGCCCGAGGTCTCCCCGCGCGCCGGCAGCGACGATCAACAGCTCGATCGCCACGGCCTGGTCCAGCTTGTCCCGGTCAGCGCCGCGGAACAGGTCGATGGCCCGCTCCGGCCGGCCCAGAGCCCGCTCACAGTCCGCGAGCACGGCCAGGTGGCTCTGCAGCCCGCTCATCCGGTGGTACGTGCGCAGCTCGGCGATCGCCGTCTGCCACTCCCCCGCGTGGTACGCGGCCAGGCCGACCGCCTCGCGGACGGCGGAGATGCGCGACGCGAGCCGCCGAGCGGCCAGCGCGTGCGCCAACGCCTCTGCCGGGTCCTCGTCGATCAACTGGCCTGTGGCGACCAGGTGCCGAGCCACCGTCTCGGCGACCGGCTTGTTCAGCGAGAGCAGCTCAGCGCGAACGTCCTTGTCGAGGTCGGTCGCGACGATGTCGTCCGGCAACGCCGGAGCAGAGCTACGCCCGCCCTCGAACGACTCGGAACCGCCAGCGCGGTCGTCGCGGCGGAACTCGCCCTCGCGACGCGGTCGCTCGTCGGCCCGGGAAGCACCCGCCCGGTCACCACCCCGGTAGCCGCCGCTCTCGCGGTCACCACCCCGGTAGCCGCTCTCGCGGTCACCACCCCGGTAGCCGCCGCCGTCACGCGGCCCACTCGACCGCCCGCCGTCCCGGTCGCCACCACGGAAACCGCCGGTACGGGGAGCGCCGCCCTCACGACGGTCGCCACCACGGAAGCCACCCTCGCGGTCACCGCCACGGAACCCGCCGCCTTCACGACGCTCACCGCCGCGGAAGCCACCCTCACGGGGCGCGCCGCCGTCACGCGGCCCACTCGACCGCGAGCTGTCCCGGTCGCCGCCCCGGAAACCGCCCTCACGACGGTCACCGCCGCGGAAGCCACCACCCTCACGGTCGCCACCACGGAAACCGCCGCCCTCGCGACGGTCGCCACCACGGAAACCACCCTCGCGGGGAGCAGCGGAACGAGAGCCGTCGCGGTCGCCACCACGGAAGCCGCCGCCCTCGCGGGACGCACCGGGCCGAGAACCCTCGCGGAACCCACCTTCGCGCCGGTCACCGCCACGGAAGCCACCCTCGCGGGGGGCGCCGCTGTCACGCGGCCCGCTCGACCGCGAGCTGTCCCGGTCGCCGCCACGGAAACCGCCGCCGTCACGACGGTCGCCACCACGGAAGCCACCCTCACGGTCGCCGCCACGGAACCCGCCGCCTTCACGACGGTCACCGCCGCGGAAGCCACCCTCGCGGGGAGCACCCGAGCGCGAGCCATCGCGGTCGCCGCCACGGAACCCGCCGCCTTCACGACGGTCGCCACCACGGAAACCACCGTCGCGGTCGCCACCACGGAACCCGCCCTCGCGACGGTCGCCGCCACGGAAGCCACCGTCACGGTCACCGCCGCGGAAACCACCCTCGCGGGGAGCACCCGAGCGCGAGCCATCGCGGTCGCCACCACGGAACCCGCCGCCTTCACGACGGTCGCCACCACGGAAACCACCGTCGCGGTCACCACCACGGAAACCACCCTCGCGGGGAGCACCGGAACGAGAGCCATCGCGGTCGCCACCACGGAACCCGCCGCCCTCGCGGGACGCACCAGGCCGAGAACCCTCGCGGAAGCCGCCCTCACGGCGGTCACCGCCCCGGAAACCACCTTCGCGGTCACCGCCACGGAAACCGCCACCCTCACGGCGGTCGCCGCCGCGGAAGCCACCCTCGCGGGGCGCGCCGCCGTCACGCAGCCCACTCGACCGCGAGCTGTCCCGGTCGCCGCCCCGGAAACCGCCGCCGTCGCGACGGTCGCCACCACGGAAGCCACCCTCACGGTCGCCGCCCCGGAAACCGCCACCCTCACGACGGTCACCGCCCCGGAAACCACCCTCGCGCGGGGCGCCCGAGCGCGAACCATCACGGTCGCCGCCACGGAAACCACCCTCGCGCGGAGCGCTGGAGCGAGAGCCGTCACGGTCGCCGCCGCGGTAACCGCCCTCACGCGGGGCGCCCGAGCGCGAACCATCACGGTCGCCGCCACGGAAGCCACCCTCGCGACGGTCGCCGCCGCGGTAACCGCCCTCACGCGGGGCGCTGGAGCGCGAGTCGTCCCGGTCGCCGCCACGGGAACCAGAGTCGCGGCCGCCGGCGTAGCCGCCGCGGGTGCCACCACCGCTGTCGCGGTCTCCCCGGTACGGGGGCCGGTCTCGGTCGTCGCGGCGTGGGCCGCGGTCGCGTCCGCCCGCACCGTCAGTACGGTCTTCGTAACGACGGGGACGGTCTCCGCCCTGCGGTCCTGAACTCACAGGTACATCCTTCCTGATTGCGCCACCAATGGCGCTACGCAGTCGAGGGCCGACCCGGATGGGGGGGCCCGCCACAGGAAGATTGTCCGGCGG
>NZ_JBDPLX010000034.1:0-46379 GCF_039871815.1 Micromonospora sp. B9E7 | reverse complement strand
GGCAGGAGGCATGCCATGTGAGAGCCACACCAAATCGCGGTGGGCAGCCGATGAGAGAGCCACCCCGCCGGTCACCTCGACCAAGCCTGGCCGGGCTGCGGTCGTAGCACCAGTAGATAAGTAGCCGGTGACCGTGTCGACTGGCAGCCGGTCGCGGTGCGCCTCGATCGCGGCCCGGGTCTCGGCGTCGTAGGTGGACAGCGGGCCGCCCCGCCAGGCGCTGTGCGGGCCGGCGGCCGGGCCGCCGTCGGCGTCGACGCCGCGCAGGGCGCGCAGGAAGGCCGCGAGGTCCGTGGCGAACCGGGTCAGGTCGTCGATCCGGTCGGAGCGGGCGGTCTGCCCGTCGATCCAGCCGTACACCGACCACGGGTACGGGTAGCCGGCACCGGGTCGACCGTGGGCCAGCGGGGTGGGGATCTCCAGCGGCAGTCGCGCCCCGAGCACCGGCAGGCACCGCTGTTCCTTGGCGACCTGGACGGCGTACCCCTCGTCGCTGGGCAGCCGCACGGTCATCGCGTCGCCCAGGTGGAAGGTGCGATTGTCCCAGCCGCCGACCTCGACCGGACGCACCGGCAGGTGTGACCACCGGGGGAACTGCTCGGCGATCAGTTGGCGCACCAACGCCACGTCGATCCGGTCGGTGCTGGATTCCGATACGCCGGTGTCAGGCTGTGCGCTCATCCGCCCGAGCCTGCGGGTGACCGGCCGCCGCCCGCAACCGATTTGCGCCACCTCCGTTCCCGACGGTGGGGCTCTACGGCGTGGTGGCGGGGGTGGGGCGCGATGGTGTGGTCGTCCGGGCCAGCAGAGGAGACGCGGTGACCAGCAGACAGAACGCGGCCATGAGCAGCAGTGCCGGGGTGAGGTCGAGCGCGTCCACCGACCAACCGCCGAGCAGCGCGCCGGTTACGTGGTCGCCGACCAGCGGGTGGCCGGACCGGACGGCCGTGTCGGCCCGCTCGCGGACCAGCTCGCCATGATCAAGAGCATGGTCACGGTGAACACGTCACCGATCGCACAGGCGGTGATCGGTGGCCCCGGCTGCTGGAGAACGGATGCAGCCTGGTGGCGGCGAACACCCGGGAGCGCTCCGCGTACACCCGGAATCTGCGCCACCTGGTGACCGGCCTGCGCCGACGGTTCCTGGCCGGGACGGACGGCCCGGTGGCGGTGCGCTGGACGGTGCCGGCCGGCGGATTCTTCGTGGTGGTGACGGTGCCGTTCCCGGCCGACGACGCGCTGCTGGACCGCTCGGCGCGCGACTACGGGGTGCTGTGGACGCCGATGGCGCACTTCTACGACGACACCGCGCCGGTGCGCGCGCTGCGGCTGTCCGTCAGCGCGGTGACGCCACCGCAGATCGACCTCGGGCTGGATCGCCTCGCGGCGCTGATCACCGACGAGTTGGCCGCTCGGGCGGGTTGACACACCGCGTTCATCGGATGGCAATGCGCGACGACCCGCGTGTCGCCGTCCTGCGTGGACGGTCATAATAGGCCGCATGGTTGCCTGGGAGTACGCCCTGCTCGTCCGCCGCTATCAGGGACAGGGCCGCAATTTCCATGTCTCGTTCGTCTGGTACGCGCCGGACGGGTCCCGCAAGGACATCACCGCCTTCGGGGACACCGCCATCGCACACCTCAACCGCGCCGGCCGGGAGGGATGGGAGTTGGTCTCCGCTGCCGAGGACGTCAACAACGTCCAGGGCAGCACCGAGGTCCACCGCTACCACCTGAAGCGCCCGATGGCCTGACCCCACCCCGCCCCGCCCCCCGTCCGGGTCGATCATGGAGTTGTGGTGGTGGACAAAGAACGCCATCCGCCGCGATTCGGGCACCACAACTCCATGATCAACACGATCCGGCCGGGGCCGGGGCCGTTGGTCAGGCCAGGTCGATGGCGGGGTAGAGCGGGTGCGGGGCCAGCAGGTCGGTCGCCTGGCGGGCGACCTTGTCGGCCAGGGCCGGGTCGAGGTTGTACTTCGCCTTCGACGGGGTGCCGTCGGCGTTGGCGCCGGCGGTGGTCTGCGTCAGCACGGTGTGGATCAGCTCCGCGGTCTGGTCCATCTCGGCGGTGCCCAGCCCCCGGGTGGTCAGCGCCGGGGTGCCGATCCGGATGCCGGACGTGTACCACGCCCCGTTCGGGTCCTGCGGGACCGAGTTGCGGTTGGTGACGATGCCCGAGTCCAGGAGAGCCTGCTCGGCCTGCCGACCGGTGAGCCCGTAGCCGGACACGTCGATCAGCACGAGGTGGTTGTCGGTGCCGCCGGTGACCAGCTTCGCGCCCCGGCGCAACAGCCCCTCGGCGAGGGCCTGCGCGTTGTCCACGATCCGCTGGGCGTAGTCGGCGAAGTTGGGGCGGCGGGCCTCCGCGAGGGCGACCGCCTTGGCGGCCATCACGTGCGGCAGCGGACCACCGAGCACCATCGGGCAGCCCCGGTCCACCTGGTCGGCCAGCTCCGGCTGGCAGAGCACCATGCCGCCGCGCGGACCGCGCAGCGACTTGTGGGTGGTGGTCGTGACGATGTGCGCGTGCGGGACCGGGTCGAAGTCGCCGGTGAACACCTTGCCGGCCACCAGGCCGGCGAAGTGCGCCATGTCGACCATGAAGGTCGCGCCGACCGAGTCGGCGATCTCCCGCAGGATCCGGAAGTTCACCTTCCGCGGGTACGCCGAGTAGCCACCGACCAGGATCAGCGGCTTGAACTCGCGGGCCGCCTCGGCCACCCGGTCGTAGTCGATCAGGCCGGTCGCCGGGTCGGTGCCGTAGCTGCGCTGGTCGAACATCTTGCCGGAGATGTTCGGCCGGAAGCCGTGCGTGAGGTGGCCGCCCGCGTCCAGCGACATGCCGAGCATCCGCTGGTTGCCCAGCTCGCGGCGCAGCGCGAACCAGTCGGCCTCGGTGAGGTCGTTGACCTGCCGGACCTGCGCCTTCTTCAGCGCGGGGGACTCCACCCGGTCGGCCAGCACCGCCCAGAACGCGACCAGGTTGGCGTCGATGCCCGAGTGCGGCTGCACGTACGCGTGCGCCGCGCCGAACAGCTCCCGGGCGTGCTCGGCGGCGAGCGCCTCGACGGTGTCCACGTTCTGGCAACCGGCGTAGAAGCGACGGCCGACGGTGCCCTCGGCGTACTTGTCGCTGAACCAGTTGCCCATGGCCAGCAGGGTCGCCGGGGAGGCGTAGTTCTCGCTGGCGATGAGCTTGAGCGACTCCCGCTGGTCGGTCAGCTCGGCGCCGATGGCGTCGGCCACCCGCGGCTCGACGGCCCGGATCACCTCGAGGGCACTACGGAATGCGGTGGACTCGGCGTTGCGCGACATGCGACCTCCAACAGACGTGCGGGAAGGCCCAGGCGCTCGGCAAACGTCCTCGTGACGGGGCCGCTCCCCGATGGTTGTCCATCCCCACGCGCCAGTAACGGCCCGGTCCGATCCTACCGGGCCGGCCGGGGCCATCCCGGGCGACCTCCGTACGCCGCGCGTCGGAAGGGTCGGGCGATCGACGTGCGGGCACTCCCAACGAGCTGACCCGCTGCACGGCGAGAGCCCGGCGGCACGCCGGGCCCTCGTTGTGTACGCGACCGACTCAGGCCGTCACCGCGTCCATCGCCTTCTTGATCGCCTTCGGAGCGGTGGGGGTGCGCGGGGCGTCCGCCCGCAGCGCGATCATCCGCTCGCCGATCTCCTGCAACTGCTTGCGACCCAGGGCGTCGCGGACCTTCGGGAACCACTCCTCCTCTTCCTCCTCGACGTGGTGGGTCACGTTCTCGATCAGCACCGTCGTCTTGGCGTTGAAGCGTTCGTCGGTGGCGTCCATGCTGGCCAGCTCGGCACAGAGCACGTCGGCGACGTGGTGCTCCTCGTACGACTCGAGGATGTCGTCCTCCAGGTCGGGCAGCAGGCGGCGGACCTCCGGGTACATCACCTCGTTCTCGAGGTAGGTGTGCACCGTCAGGGCCTCGAGGATCTGGTCCACCAGCTTCTGCCGCTTGCTCGCCGGCCCCTCCTCGGCATCCTGGAAGGCCTTGAACAGGCGGCGCATCTCCTTGTGGTCCTCTTTGAGCAGGACGATGGCATCGGTCGACACGGGTATGACCTCCCTGGATCTCGTCTGGTGTGAATCCGGTACCCAGCAGGTCAAATGGGGAAACAGCGGATATCGGCTGATCAGACCATCGACAGCGTTCCGGGGATCTCGTCGAGCAACTCCCGGGCGAGGAAGCCGATCCGGCCGTACCGGGGGATCAGCCGTTGGCCACTCACCGCGTGCGCGAACGAGCCCCAGCAGGCGGCCTGCGCCGGATCCGCTCCCCGGGACAGCAGCCCCGCCAACAACCCGGCGAGCACGTCCCCGCTGCCGGAGGTGCCGAGCCCGGCGTCACCGCTCTCCTCCCGCCAGCCCCGCCCGTCCGGGGCGGCCACGTGCCCGTACAGCGACACGACGGCCTCGTAGCGGACGGCCAGCTCGGCCGCCTCGGCGTCCAGGTCGTCGCCCGGGTCCCGCCCGAGCAGGTGCCCGGCCTCGGTGACGTTGGGCGTGAGGACCACGGGCCGGCCCGAGCCGACCAGCAGGTCCGGCGCGTGGCTCAGCGCGCCGAGGGCGTACGCGTCGAGGACCAGCGACGTTTCCGGGCGGGCCGCGTCCAGGACCAGGCTCAGCAGGCGGTTGGTCTCGTCGATCGCCTTCAGCCCGGGGCCGAGGGCCACCACGTCGGCCTGGGCGACCAACTCGCCGAGCTGACCGTCCCGGTCGGCGGCGACCGCGCCGTCGACGGTCTCCGGCAACCCGACCACCAGCGCCTCGGGCACCTGGATGCTCAGCGTGGCGGCGGTGGACTCGGCGGCGGCGAGCTGGAGCACCCCGGCGCCGGCACGCAGCGCGGCCACCCCGGCGAGGAGCACCGCGCCGGGAGTGAAGCGGGAGCCGCCGACGACCAGCACGGTGCCGCGGCTCTCCTTGCCCCCGGCCGGCACCGGCAGCGCCCAGTCCCGCAGCAGCCCCGGCGTGATCACCTTCACCTCAGACCGGCTCGGCATGGATCTCGTCCTCCCTGGTCGGCTGTGCGCCCTGCCGGTGCAGGTGGCCGACCTCGTTGAACCCGCCCAGCGTCAGCCGACCCTGCGCGTCGGCGGACCAGTCGGTGATGGAGCAGTTGGCGATCACGTGCTCGCGGGTCAGCGCCATCAGGTCCGCCTCGGTCAGCCCTTCCACCAGATAGCGCAGCAGGAAGACCAGCGCGTCGTGGCCGAAGAGCAGAACCCGTTGGCCCTCGTGGTCGCGGCGCAGATCGCCGAGGAGCGTGCGCAACCGCAGCGCCACGTCGGTCCAGGACTCTCCGCCCGGTGGCCGGTAGTAGAACTTGCCGAGCCGGGCCCGGCGCTCGGCCTCGTCCGGGTACCGACGGCGCACCCCATGCCCGGTCAGGCCGTCGAGGATGCCCAGCTCCCGGTCGCGCAGCCGCTCGTCCCGGCTGACCGGCACCCCCGTGCCGTGCAGCGCCAGCTCGGAGGTCGCGACCGCCCGCAGGTACGGCGAGACCACCGCCACGTCCGGCCGGCGGTCCGGGGGCAACTCGGCCAGCCAACGGCCGGTGGCCCGGGCCTGCTCCGCACCGGTGGGGGAGAGCGGCACGTCGGCGTCGCGATGACCGAGCCCGATCAGCTCCTCGCCGGACGCCTCGGCATGGGTGGCCGCCACGTTCGCGGTGCTCTCACCGTGTCGGATGATCCAGAGCGTCGCCAGTTCCGCCATGCCGACCCCCTACCCGGGCGCCGACGGCGGTAACCGTGGTCGCTCAGCCCCGCCGTTGCAGCAGGGCGACGGTCAGCCCGGTCACGTGGGTCACCGTGACCACCTCATAGCGTTCGGTGAGCGCGGCGGCCTGCTTCTTCGAGAGTCCGGTCAGCGGTGCGTCGGTGACCGTCGGCAGCAGCACCCAGATGCGCGGCTCGTCCCGCAGGCAGCGCGCGGGGTTGCCGCAGTCCGCGGCGAACAGCTCGTTGCGCTGGGCCGCCGACCGCTGCTGGAAGACGTTTCGCGGCGAGACGTCCGCCGGGAGGTAGTAACGCACCCCGGGTTCGTGCATCCACCACCAGGGCCCGCCCGCGGCGAGGCCGTCGCCGGGCTGGTAACCCGCCTCGATGACCTGCGCGGCCTCGGAGTAGGAGAGTGGCTTGAACGCCCGTGCCTGCGGATAGGTGTACCAGCCGTGCGAGTACTCGTCGCGCATGGCGAGCTGCCCCGGCACGGACAGGGCGGCGACCACGACGAGCGCCACCGCGACCAGCGGGGGACGACGCAGCGCGGCGAGCCCCGCGCCGGCGAGCACCGCCCAGGCCGGCATCAGGAACAGCAGGTACTTGGAGAAGAAGTAGTTGATGTCGCCGGTGGCGGCCACCAGGATCACCGGCACCGGCAGCGCGGCGATCAGCGCCGCGCTCAGCGTCCGGGCCAGGGCGTCGCGGCGCAGATGGGTCAGCAGACCCACCACGGCCAGCGCGGTCACCGCGACGGCGATCAGCGTCGAGCCGTAGACCTGCTCCCAGACCGTCCAGGGGGAACTGTCCGGGATCCAGCTGATCTGTCGGCCCGCCTGCTTCATCCCGCGCAGGATCACCGGCGCGGCGATGGCCGCCCCAGCGGCGGTGGCGAGCGTGAACCAGGCCACCGACCACCAGCGGCGCTCCCGCCAGCAGTGGATCAGGACGGCCACCCCGTGCCCGAGCAGCATGGTCAGCGCGACGACGTTCACCAGGCCGGTGCCGGCCACCGCGAGCGCGTACGCCGCCCACCGCAGGAACCCCGGCCGCTCCAGCGCGCGGAGCAGGAACAGCGTGGCCGCGGCAGCGCCGAGGACGACGAACGCGTACGAACGGGTCTCCTGCCCGAATCGGGTGACAGTGGGCAACAGGGCGAAGACGAACCCGGCGGCGACACCCGTCCGGTGGTCGAACAGCCGCCGTCCGGCCAGCGCCACGCATGCCGTGGCCAGGACCATCGCCAGCGCCGACGGCAGCCGCACCGCGGCCGGCCCGGTGCCGAGCAGCATCGTCCAGCCGTGCATGAAGAGGTAGTAGGCCCCGTGCACGGCGTCGACGTTCGCCAGCATGCCCAGGATCTGCCCGGTGGAGCGGGTCGCCACGTCGATGGTGACCAACTCGTCGTGCCACATCTCCGGACTGCCGAGCCGCCAGCCGACCGCGAGCGCGGCGAACGCCGTCGGCCAGAACCAGACGCTCAGCGCCACCTGGCGGGCGAGCCGCAGGGGCCGAGGATCGGGCACGGTGGCGGCCGGGGGCGGGCCCCCGGCGTTGGTCTGCGCGGGCTGCGCGTCCGTGGCGACGGCGCGGTCTGACATCGGCGTCCGATCCGGGGGGCGGGGCGGTACGGGGCGCGACGATGATAGCGCTCGCCGGCGTCGGCGTCGGACCGTCGTCGGTGTGGTCGCGGTGTCCGGTTCGGCGGTGCTCGATCGTGGGTGGGAGCCTGATAATGTGGCCGCGCCTGTCGAGCACCACCACCACGCACAGTTAGGTTTGCCGACCTGATGATTGTCGACATCATGCTGCCGTACTACGGAAGTGTGCCTCTCATGCAGGCGGCGGTGCGCAGCGTGATGGCGCAGAGTGACCCTGGTTGGCGCCTCACCGTGGTCGACGACGGCGTCGAGCCGGGGGTGCCCGAGTGGTTCGCCGGCATCGACGACGAGCGGGTCCGCTACCAGCGCAACGAGCGCAACCTCGGGGTCACCGGCAACTACCGCAAGTGCGTCGGCCTCGCCGAGCACGAGTACCTGGTGATGATGGGCACGGACGACATCATGCACCCCAACTACGTCGCCACCGTCCGATCGGTGATCGAGCAGTACCCGGGCGTGTGCATGATCCAGCCGGGTGTCGAGGTCATCGACGCCGACGGCACGGTGGTCAACACGATGGTCGACGAGGCCAAGCGGCGGCTCTACGCCCCCCGGGTCGACTCCCGCGAACTGATGGGGGGTGAGGACCTGGCGGCCAGCCTGCTGCGCGGCTGCTGGTTCTACTTCCCGTCGATCTGTTGGCGCACGGACGCGCTCAAGGCCGTCGACTTCCGCGACGAGTTCCAGGTCATCCAGGACCTGGCCCTGGTGATCGACCTGGTCCAGCGGGGCGAGCAGATGGCCGTCGACACCACCCTCTGCTTCCAGTACCGGCGGCACGCGGTCAGCAAGTCCGCCGCGGACGCGGTCAACGGTTCCCGGTTCACCGAGGCGCGGGCGTACTTCGTCGATGTCGCGCGGCGGATGGACGAACACGGCTGGCCCCGGGCGGCCCGCGCGGCCCGCCACTACACCTCGTCGCGGCTGCACGCCATCACCCTCCTGCCGACGGCGGTCCTCTCGGGCAAGATGGCCGGCGTACGCAGCCTGTCCCGGCACGCGTTCGGGCCGGGCCGATGACCCACGACAGTCCGGGAGGCGGCATGACCATCGCTCCACGAGGCCCGGCGGACGACGCCGGGCAACCACTGCGGGTGACGGTGTTGGGCGGCACCGGCTTCCTCGGCGACCCGATCTGCCGGGCGCTGGCCGACCAGGGCCACACCGTGGTCGCCGTCGCCCGCACCCCGAAGGCCGTCGGCGCGGGTGTGGAGGTCCGCGCACTGGACCTGGCCGCCGCCGACGTCGACGAGATCACCGAGATGCTGCGTGACCTCGACCCGCACGTGGTGATCAACGCGGCGGGCGGGATGTGGGGTCTGAGCGAGGCGCAGATGCTCGCCGTCAACGTCACGCTGGTCGAGCGACTGGTCGAGGCCGCCGGCCGACTGCCGCGGCGGATCCGCGTGGTCCAGCTCGGCAGCGTGCACGAGTACGGGCTGGTCCCGGTCGACACCTCGATGCCCGAGCAGTTGCCCCCGGCACCGGTGATGGCGTACGGCGAGTTCAAGCTGCGCTGCACCACCGCGCTCACCGAGGCGCACCGGCAGGGCCTGGTCGAGGGCGTCACCCTGCGGGTCGGCAATGTCATCGGCGCCGGCCAGCCCGGGCACAGCCTGCTCGGGGTGGTCGCGGGCCGGCTACGCGACGCGCAGCGGGCCGGCGAGCGGGCCCGGTTGGAGTTGGCCCCGCTCGGCTCCCGGCGCGACTTCGTCGGCCTCAGTGACGTCGTCGCCGCCGTGCTGCTGGCCGTGACCCGCCCCGACGCGGCCGGCCGCGTGATCAACATCGGCCGGGGGGTGGCGGCCAGTGCGCGTGATATGGTCCAGCTCCTCATCGACGTCAGCGAGGTTCCGACCGACCTGGTCGAGGCCGAGCGCACCGGCCCCGCCGAGACCACCTGGCAGCGCCTCGACGTCGGGCTGGCCGCCGAGCTGCTCGGCTGGTCGCCGAGCGACGATCTGCACACCGAGATGAAGCAGTTGTGGGAGCACGCCGGCGCCGAGGTGCCCGCCTGATGGTCGAGAGGTTCCTGGCCGCATGACTACCCCCGCCCTCGTCCGATCCCGTGGCACGCTGGCCGATCTACTCTCCGGCCGCAGCAACGGCATCGGGCTGATCCGACTCTGCCTCGCCGTCGGCGTCGTACTGTCGCACTCCAAGCCGCTCGGCTTCGGTGCCAACGACCTCGGCTACCACCTCACCGGTCGGCAGACCAACGTCGGCACCATGGCCGTGTACGGCTTCTTCGTCCTCTCCGGTCTGCTGATCACCCGCAGCGCCCGGCGCACCGGGCTGATCCGCTACGCCTGGCACCGGGCGTTGCGCATCTTCCCCGGTCTCTGGGTCTGCCTGCTGATCACCGCGCTGGTGGTCGCCCCGCTCGTCGCGCTGCGCGAGCACGGCAGCACCACCGGCTTCTTCGACAACGCCTGGGAGCCCGGCGGCCCGCTCGCCTACCTCCAGGCCAACTGGTGGACCGGTGTCCGCCAGTACGGCATCCACGACCTGCTCAGGGACACCACCCCGTGGGGTGACAAGAGCAACTCCAGCGTCTTCAACGGCGCCCTGTGGTCGCTCAAGTACGAGATGTTCTGCTACGTCGTGGTGGGCGTGCTGGCGGCGACGGCGGTGCTGCGCAACGCCCGCCGGTTCGTGCTGTTCCTGACCGTGGCGCTCTACCTGAGCATCCTCCACGACTGGGTCAGCTCCGGGCAGTTCAGCGGCCCGGTGTCGACCGCGAGCTGGTCGTTCAACTCGCCCCTGGTCGGCGGGATGAGCTTCCACTACATCGTCTACCTGGGCTTCCTCTTCGCCTTCGGCGCGACCCTGGATCTCTACCGGGAGCGGGTGCCGATCAACGACGCGCTGGGCATCGGCTCGGCGGTGGCGCTCGGACTGTCGCTGCTGTTCGGCGGCTTCTTCGTCATCGGTCTGCCGGCGTTCGCGTACCTGCTGGTCTGGCTGTCGGTGCGGATGCCGCGCCAGCTGCACTGGGTGGGCCGTAAGAACGACTACTCGTACGGCATCTACATCTACGGGTTCGTCTTCCAGCAGGTGATGGCGAGCCTCGGCTGGAGCCGCTGGGGCTACGTGCCGTTCGCCGCGATGTCGGTGGCCGCCGCCTTCGCCGCCGCGTTCGTGTCCTGGAAGCTGGTCGAGCGACCGGCGCTGCGGTTGAAGGACTGGACGCCGGGCTTCGTGGCCCGCCGGTCGTCCCCGGCGGTGCCACCGGAACCGCAGACCGCGGTCGCCGAGGAGCCACCCGGGACGCCGTCGCCGACGCAGGCCGGCGGCCCGACCGAGGAACTGCCGCAGCAGCCCGCCACGCTGGTCCCCGGCCGGTAACCCGCCGGCCCGCCCCCGAGCCGTACGCTCGGGGGCGTGGCCACGGCGGCGGAAGAGATCCGGGTGGGGGAGCGGCTGGTCCGCGTCTCCAGCCCCGACAAGCCCTATTTCCCGGAGCGAGGGCTGACCAAGCTGGACGTGGTCCGCTACTTCCTGGCGGTGGGTGACGGCATCCTGCGCGCGTTGCGGGACCGGCCGACGATGCTGGAACGCTGGCCGCGCGGTGTCTTCGAGGGAGCGACGATCGCCACCCGGCAGACCAACCGGGGCGACGCGTTCTACCAGAAACGGTTGCCGGCGGGCGCGCCCGAGTGGGTGCGCACCGCACACATCACCTTCCCCAGCGGCCGCACCGCCGACGAGATCGCGCCGAGCGAGTTGGCGGTGGTGATCTGGGCCGTCAACCTGGGCACGTTGCGGTTCCACCCGTGGCCGGTCAGCGCCGCCGACGTGGAACGCCCCGACCAGCTACGCATCGACCTCGACCCGATGCCCGGCGTCGGCTTCGACCAGGTGGTGCCGGTGGCGCACGAGGTGCGGGCGTTCCTCGCCGAGCTGGGGATGACCGGCTACCCGAAGACCACCGGCGGGCGGGGCCTGCACATCTACCTGTCGATCGAGCCGCGGTGGAGCTTCGGTGACTGCCGTCGGGCGGTGCTGGCGCTGGGCCGGCAGATGCAGCGCCGGCTGCCGGACCTGGTCACCACCACCTGGTGGCGCGACCAGCGGGACCGGCCGGTCTTCGTCGACTACAACCAGATGGCCCGGGACCACACGGTGACCTCGGCGTACTCGATCCGGCCGACGCCGGCCGCGCTGGTCTCCGCGCCGCTGGACTGGTCGGAGCTGGACCAGGTCCGCCCGGAGGACTTCGACGTGCTCAGCATGCCGGCTCGGTTCGCCGAGCGCGGCGACCCGCACGCCGGCCTGGACGGTGACCGGCACTCGCTGGAGCCGCTGTTGGAGCTGGCCGACCGGGAAGGTCTGGAGGCCCCACCCGAGCGCTAAGGAAGGGCCCCTTACTAACGCCAGGCGTTAGTAAGGGGCCCTTCCTTAGGCTCAGGCCCAGGGGCTGCTCGCGCCGTCGAACTCCTCGAACACCAGCCAGGTGCGGGTGGACAGCACCCCCGGGATGCTCTGCACCCGACCCAGCACCACGTCCCGCAGCGCGGCGTTGTCCGGCGCGCGGACCAGCGCGAGCACGTCGTGGTCGCCGCCGAGCAGCGCGGCGTGCTCGATGTAGCGCACCCGGGCCAGCTCGGCCGACACCTCTCGCCAGGTGTTCTGCTCGATCGTCAACGCGATGTACGCCGACGTGCCCAGCCCGGCCGCCTCGGGCGCCACCTGGGCCCGGAACCCGGTGATCACCCCGTCGCGCAGCAGCCGCTCCACCCGTGCGTACGCGTTGGTGCGGGAGATGTGGATCCGTTCGGCGAGGGTGCGCACCGACGTGCGGCCGTCCCGGACCAGCTCGTCGAGGATCCGCCGATCCACCCCGTCCAGACCTCGGGCCGATCGTCCCGATCCCGCCTCCCGGCCCGCTCCGTCGGCGGTCTCCTGGCTCACTTTCGGCCGTCCCGCATGCCAATCGTCCCGCCTTCCGCGTGGATCTTGAGTCAATCATCCGACAGGCGGAAGCATAGGCCCACCACACGTCCCAGGAGGTTCCGCCGTGACGACCACTCCCCAGGCGGTCCGCAGGGCATCCCCGCGCACCCGTCGGGCGGCCACCCCGCCCGACCCGGCGCGTCCGCTGCTGCCGAACACCGAGCCGGTCCGCCTGCTCGACCCGACCGGCACGCCGCTGCCCGCCCGCACCGACTACCCGGAGCCGCCCGTCGAGGCGCTGCGCGAGCTGTACCGCCGGATGGTGCTCGGCCGCCGCTTCGACACCCAGGCGACAGCCCTGACCAAGCAGGGCCGGCTTGCCGTCTACCCGTCCTCGCGAGGCCAGGAGGCGTGCCAGGTCGGCGCGGTTCTCGCGGTCCGTGACACCGACTGGGTCTTCCCCACCTACCGCGAGTCGATGGCTCTGGTTGCCCGGGGCATCGACCCGGTCGAGGTGCTCACCCTGCTGCGCGGCGACTGGCACTGCGGCTACGACCCGACCGAGGTACGCACCGCGCCGCAGTGCACCCCCCTCGCCACCCAGTGCGTGCACGCCGCCGGGCTGGCGCACGGCGAGGCGTACCAGGGGCGCGACACCGTGGCGCTGGCCTTCATCGGTGACGGCGCGACCAGCGAGGGTGACTTCCACGAGGGGATCAACTTCGCCGCCGTGTTCAAGGCGCCGGTCGTCTACTTCGTGCAAAACAACAGGTACGCGATCAGCGTCCCGCTGTCCCGGCAGACCGCCGCGCCGTCGCTTGCCTACAAGGGTGTCGGCTACGGCGTACCGAGCGAGCAGGTCGACGGCAACGACCCGGTCGCGGTGCTCGCTGTGCTCACCCGCGCGGTCGCCCACGCCCGGGCCGGCAACGGGCCGTTCCTGGTCGAGGCGCACACCTACCGGATGGAACCGCACACCAACGCCGACGACGCCAGCCGCTACCGCGACAGCGCCGAGGTCGACGCCTGGCGGGACCGGGACCCGGTCGCCCGGCTGGAGACCTACCTGCGCGCCCGCGGTGTGCTCGACGACGCGGCGGTCGCCGAGATCGCCGAGCAGGCCGAGGCGTACGCCGCGGACCTGCGGACCCAGATGAACGAGCAGCCCACCGTCGACCCGCTGAGCCTCTTCGACCACGTGTACGCCCAGCCCACACCGCAGTTGGTCGAACAGCGTGAGCAGGTCCGCGCCGAACTGGCCGCAGCCCGCGACGAGGAGGGTGACGCCTGATGGCCACCACCATGGCGAAGGCGCTCAACACCGCGCTCGCCGACGCGCTCGCCGCCGACGACCGGGTTGTCGTCTTCGGTGAGGACGTCGGCGCGCTCGGTGGCGTCTTCCGGATCACCGACGGCCTCCAGGCCCGCTTCGGCGAGGACCGCTGCTTCGACACCCCCCTCGCCGAGGCCGGCATCGTCGGCTTCGCCGTCGGCCTGGCCATGTCCGGGTTGCGGCCGGTGGTCGAGATGCAGTTCGACGCGTTCGCGTACCCGGCGTTCGAGCAGATCGCCTCGCACGTGGCGAAGCTGCGCAACCGGACCCGGGGCGCGTTGAGCGTGCCGATCGTCATCCGGGTGCCGTACGCCGGCGGCATCGGCGGGGTCGAGCACCACTGCGACTCGTCCGAGGCGTACTACGCGCACACCCCCGGGCTGAAGGTGGTCACCCCGGCGACCGTCGAGGACGCGTACTCGCTGCTTCGCGAGGCGATCGACGACCCCGACCCGGTGGTCTTCATGGAGCCCAAGAAGCTCTACTTCGCCAGCGCCGACGCGGAGCTGCCGGCGCGTGCCGAGCCGTTCGGGAAGGCCGTCGTGCGTCGGCCCGGACGCGACGCCACCCTGGTCGCGTACGGGCCGGCGGTGCCGGTCGCGCTGGAGGCCGCCGAGGCCGCCCGCGAGGAGGGCTGGGACCTGGAGGTGGTCGACGTCCGCACCATCGTGCCGTTCGACGACGCCACCATCACCGCCTCGGTCCGGCGTACCGGTCGGTGCGTGGTGATCCAGGAGGCGCCGGGCTTCGCGGGTGTCGGCGCGGAGATCGCCGCCCGGGTGCAGGAGCGGTGCTTCCACGCGCTGCACGCACCGGTGCTGCGGGTCGCCGGGCTGGACATCCCGTACCCGGCGCCGATGCTGGAGCACACCCACCTGCCCGGCGTGGACCGGGTGCTCGACGCGGTGGCCCGGTTGCAGTGGGACGACCAGCCGGACGCACGCTGGGCGGCGGCATGACCACCGTCGAACGGACCCAGGTCTTCCTCCTGCCCGACCTGGGCGAGGGGCTGAGCGAGGCCGAGATCGTCGAGTGGCGGGTCGCCGTGGGCGACGTGGTCACGGTCGACCAGAGCGTGGTCGAGGTGGAGACCGCCAAGGCGGTCGTGGACGTGCCCTGCCCGTACGCCGGCCGGGTGGTCACCCTGCACGGCGCGGCCGGTGAGGTACGCCCGGTCGGCCAGCCGTTGATCACCATCGCGCCGCTGGACGGCGGCGACGAGCCGGCCGGGCACGCCACCTACCGCGAGGAGGAGCGGGCCGGCTCGGGCAACGTGTTGATCGGGTACGGCACGGGCCACGGCGGTGCCACCCGGCGTCGACGTCGGCCCCGGCTGGTCCTCGCCCCGGAACCGACCGACGCCGGCCCGACCGACGCTGCCCACCCGGACGCTGCCCACCTCGACGCTGCCCGGACCAGCGTCGGCGCGACCGGCGGCACCGCCGCGGGTGTGGCCACCGCATCCGCCGATCCGGCACGGTCACCGGCCGGCCTGGTCATCTCGCCGATCGTCCGGCGGCTCGCCCGGGAACACGGCGTCGACCTGAACACGGTCCGCGGCACCGGTCCCGGCGGGGTGATCCGCCGCGCCGACGTGGAATCGGCGCTGGCCGCGCCGACCGCCCGACTCGCCGCCGTGCCCGACCCGCACGTCACGCTGGCACCGACCGGGGACGGTGACGTGATCGTCCCGCTCACCGGCGTGCGCAAGGTGATCGCCGACAAGCTCTCCCGCAGCCGGCGGGAGATCCCGGAGGTGACCATCTGGGTCGACGTGGACGCCACCGGGCTGCTGGAGACCCGTGCGGCGATCAACGCGGCGACTCCCGACGCGCCGGTGAGCATCCTGGCCCTGCTGGCCCGGATCTGCCTCAGCGGGCTACGCCGGTTCCCGCAGCTCAACGCCCGGGTCGACACGGAGGCGCAGCGGATCGTCCAGTCCGCCGGGGTGCACCTCGGCATCGCCGCGCAGACCGACCGGGGTCTGCTGGTGCCGGTGCTGCGCGACGCCCAACGGCTCACCACCGCCGAGCTGGCCGCCGAACTGGCGGCGACCACCGCCGCCGCGCGGGCCGGCAGCCTGCCGCCCGCCCGGCTGACCGGCGGGACGTTCACGCTGAACAACTACGGGGTGTTCGGCGTCGACGGCTCCACACCGATCATCAACCACCCCGAGGCGGCCCTGCTCGGCGTCGGGCGGATCGTGGACAAGCCGTGGGTGGTCGACGGGCAGCTCGCCGTCCGCAAGGTGACCCAGCTCAGCCTCACCTTCGACCACCGGGTCTGTGACGGCGGGGTGGCCGGTGGCTTCCTGCGGCACGTGGCCGACTGCGTGGAGCGCCCGGCGTTACTGATCGCCGCCGTCTGACGGCGTACCCCATCGGCCCCGGCGCTGCCCCCGCGGCGCCGGGGCCGACCCACGTCCGGGTCCTCCCGGCGGCGGTGTCATCGGGCCGGGTCTTCCCGGCGGCGTCGTCGGGCCGGGTCTTCCCGGCGTGCGTCGTCGGGCCGGGGTTTCCCGGCGGCGTCATCGGGAAGTCGGCCCCGCCGGAGCGCACCGCACGCGTCGAAGGGAGGCAGCCGGTGGCCGTGCCGAACGAGCTGCTACTGAACTCGGTCCGGGTACGACGACCCGCCTCGGCGGGCGCGCCACTCTACTGCGACGCGCTGGAGTACGGGCTGACCGGTGACGGCGCGACCAACGACCAACCGGCGCTGGCCGCCCTCGTGGACCGCCTCGGCGCCGGCTACGCCTCGGACGGGCGGGCCCGCGTCATCTACTGCCCGCCGGGCATCTACTCGATCCGGGACGCGGGCACGGTGTGGCGCAGCGGTGTGTCGCTGATCGGAGCCGGGCCGGCGGCGACCCGGTTCATGCTCAGCAACGAGGGCAACCGGGCCGATCCGACGCCGCTGGCCTTCTGGACCACCGTGCAGCACGGCGCCGACCGGGACCGGCACATCGCCGACTGCACCTTCTCCGACTTCCAGATCGACGGCTCCGGGGTCGCGATGGCCGAGTACAACTACCTGGCCAAGGGTCTCGGTCTGCAGTACGTGGTGCGGGGCGTGTTCCGCAACCTCTACATCCACCACACCGCCGCCACCGGGCTGGGCTGCGACTTCCTCCAGGACTCCCTGATCGACGGCGTGGTGGTGGTCGGCTGTGGTCGCCTCGACAACGGCGAGCAGATCGGCGGCGCCGGCATCGGGATCGGCATCGGCGGCTGGGGCACGGTGGAGCGGCTGACCATCGCCAACTGCACCGCCCTGGCCAACGGCACCAACGGGATCTTCCTGGAACTGCAGAAGGACTACTGGGAACCGCCCCGCGGCTACCGCATCATCGGCTGCCACAGCCAGGGCAACCGGTTCGGCATCTCCGACTGGGGTGCCGACGGTCTGATCGTCTCGGCCTGCACGATGACCGGCAATCTGGAGACCGGCTTCGACGTGTCGTCGCAGGGCACCGCGTCGGTGGCCGGGCGGGGTGGGCTGCTCACCGACTGCGTCATCGACGGCAACCTGCGCGACGGGGTCAGCATCGGCAACAGCCCTGGCCCGTACACCGTCCGGGGCAACCGGATCAGTGGCAACGGTCAGCACGGCTATCACGCGCAGGACCTGAGGCGCGGCTACCGGGGCGCGATCCGGGACGTGGTGATCGAGAGCAACGAGATCTGGGGCAACGGGTTGGACGCGGTCCGCGTCGATCACCAGATGACCGACGCGGTGGTGCTCAACAACCGGATCCGCAACAACGGGCGACAGTACGCCGAAGGCACCGGCGGGACGGGCGATGCCGTGCGCTACGGCGAGCGGTCCCTGGTGGACCGGTCGGCCACCTGGCCGCACGACGGACACCGGGGCAAGGTCCTGCGGGTCGGACGGTCCGTTGCCATGGTCGCCGCCAACACCGGGGACGAACTCACCCTCGCCCCGGTCCGCCCGGACGGGTTCAGCGCGTGGAGCGGAGACATCCCGCCACCGGGATGCGGATACGAACTGGCTGCCGCGCCGCAGCGGCGGGCTGGTATCACCATCGACGCGCCATTCGACTCGGCCACCATCCGCGGCAACCGGATCTGGGACAACCACGACAGCCCGACCCAGACGCACGGGCTGTGGATCACCGAGCGGGGCAGTTGCGTGGACTGCCGGGTCGAGGACAACGACCTCGCCGGCAACGCCGACGAGGGGATGCGGCTGGACACCCCGCCGGTGGGCGGACGCTGGCGGGACAACCACGTCGACAGCGACTGGAGCTGACCGGCTTGGTCCGGGCTCGGCGCTGAATGACGTGCGGCGGCGGCCGGATCACTCCGGCCGCCGCCGCTGTGTCGGTTGAGCTGGTCAGCCGGCCAGACCGGCCACCGGGGTCGGGTCCAGCACGACCGTGGCCGAGGCCGACTGCGGCGGTACGCCCGGGTCGGTCGGGGCATCGGTGTACTCCGCGACGAACACCGCGGTCAGGTTGTCCGCGCCGCTGTGCCCACCGTCCAGGAAGGTGGGGATCGTCCCGGAGCAACCCGTCGAGGTGGAGAGCGGGTGCCCGTGCTCGTCGTGCCCGAGCACGTAGGTGACCTTCACCCGGGAGCAGTCCACCGGCAGGTCGTCGGTGACCTTCACCTCGTACGCGACCGTCTGCCCGAACTGGAACGGCTGCCCGGCCTCCGGGGTGACGAACTCGACGACCGGCGCGGTCGGCCCGACCACCAGCGGCAGGGATGCCGAGGCGGACCGTCCGGTGCGGTCGGTGACCTTCAGCGTCGGCGTGTACGAGCCGTTCTCCGGGAACGTCCAGCTCGCGTTCGGAGCGGTGCTGTCCACCGAGCCGTCCGCGTTGAAGTCCCACGCGTAGCTGAGCTTGTCACCGTCCGGGTCGGTCGTGCCGGCGCTGGAGAACGCGACGGTCAGCGGGGCCTGCCCGACGGTCGGGGTGCCACTGATCTTCGGGATCGGCGTCCGGTTGCCCCGGACGAAGTCGATCCGGGACAGCTGGGCGTCCGGGTTCTCGGCGAAGTAACCGTCGCCGTACTCCAGGACGTAGAGCGCGCCGTCCGGGCCGAACTCCATGTCCATCGGGTTGTCCACCACCAGCGACGGCGCCACCGGACGGATGTCCGTCACGTCGCCGTCGGAGTCGAGGCGGAACTCCTTGATGTAGTCGCGGGACCACTCGTAGAACAGCGGCACCCCGTCGTAGTAGGCCGGCCAGCGGGTACGCGACGTGCTGGTCCCGTCGTACTCGTACGCCGGGCCACCCATCGGGGAGATGCCGCCGGTGCCCAGCTGCGGGAACTCGGCCGAGGGGGCGGCCGCGTACCAGACCTCCGGCTGCTCGACCGGCGGCAGCACGCGCTTGCCGGTGTTGTGCGGTGAGTCGTTGACCGGGCGCTTGCAGTTGAACTTGGCACCGGACTCGCCGGTGGCGAAGTCGTAGTCGCGGTAGGCGATCGTCGGCGTCACGCAGTACGGCCAGCCGTAGTTCGCCGGCTTGTCGACGAGCATCCACCTGCCGTGCCCGGCCGGGCCGCGCTCCGGGTCCGGGTTGGAGGCGTCCGGGGAGTAGTCGCCGACGTACACGTTGTCGGTACGCCGGTCGACGGCGAACCGGAACGCGTTGCGCAGCCCCATCGCGTAGATCTCCGGGCGGGTCTGCGCCGTGCCGGGCTTGAACAGGTTGCCGGCCGGCACCGTGTAACCACCACCGGCCTTCACCTTGATGCGCAGCAGCTTGCCGCGCAGATCGTTGGTGTTGGCCGAGGTGCGCTGGGCGTCGTACGCCGGGTGGCGGTCGGCCCGCTCGTCGATCGGGATGTAGCCGTCGGAGGCGAACGGGTTGGTGTCGTCACCGGTCGACAGGTACAGGTTGCCCTTGCTGTCGAAGTCGATCTGGCCGCCGACGTGGCAGCAGATGCCCCGGTCGGTCGGCACGTCGATGATCTGCTGCTCGCTGGCGAGGTTCAGCTTCATCCCGTCCAGCTTGAACCGGGACAACCGCAGCGCGCCCTTGAACCGCTGCCAGTCCGCCTCGGTGCCGGTCTCCGGCGCGTCCCCCTCGTTGACGTCCGGGGTCGCCGGGTCGTCCACCGGAGTGTCCATCGGCGGCGAGTAGTAGAGGTAGACCCACTTGTTCTGGGCGAAGTTCGGGTCGATGGCGACGCCCTGCAGGCCTTCCTCGTCGTGCTCGTACACCGGGATGTCGGCGGCGAGGGTGTTCAGCCCGGTGCGCGGGTCGTGGATGCGGACCTCGCCGGTGCGGGAGGTGTGCAGCACCCGCAGGTCGGGCAGCACGGCGAGGCTCATCGGCTCGCCCGGGAAGTCGTTCAGGGTCACTTTCTGGAAGCTGCTGTCCGGCGGCGCGGCCGGCGCGGCGACTGCGGCTGACGGTGGCACGGCCAGGCCGGCCGTCACCAGCAGCAGGGCGGACACGAATGCGGTCCTGTTCATCAGGTCGTCCCCCGAGGTGGTTTCAGTACCGGAGTGAAGCGAGATAGTCGAAGCCGACCCGGGCGGTGTCCAGGGCGTCGGCGGGTGAGCGCGGCGGGGTGCCCGCGTCGTCGCGCTCCACGATGTACTCCTCGATGCCGGCCTCCCGCTCGTGGGCGAAGATCCGACCGAAGTCGATCAGGCCGTCGCCGAGGTCGGCGAAACCGCCCTCGACGTCGAGGTCCTTGACGTGCACCTGGCGGATCCGGCCACGGTTGGCCCGGATCACGTCGACCGGGTCGTGCGCGCCGCGCCAGGTCCAGTAGAGGTCCAGCTCGAAGTGGACCAGCCGCGGGTCGGTCTGTGCGGTGAGGATGTCGAACCCGGTCGAGCCGCCGGTCAGGGGCACGAACTCAAGCTGGTGGTTGTGGTAGCCGAATTCGAGCCCCGCGCGCTCGGCGAGCCGCCCGGCGCGGTTGAGGTCCCGGGCCAGGGCCCGGTACACGGCGGGGTCCCGGATCGGCTGACCGCTCGCGTCCCGACCGAAGTACGGATGGACGATCTTCTTGCAGCCCACGACGTTGGCGTCCGCGAGGGCCTGTTCCCAGGTGGCGGCGTCGAACGGCTGTGGAATGCCGACGTGGCCGGAGGTGGACTTCAGCCCCGCCTCGTCGAGCGCCGCCCGGAACTCCGCGGCGGTGCGTCCGACGAAACCGGCGTGCTCCACTCGCCGGTAGCCGATCCGGCGCAGCGCGTCCAGGGTGCCGGGCAGGTCGGCGGCGAGTTGGTCGCGCAGCGTGTAGAGCTGGATGCTGATCCGGTCCACCGGCACCCGGCGTCGGCCGTGCGACTGCGCGGCGGGCGCGGCGTTGGCCGGCCCGGCGAGGAGACCGGCGGCGCCGACGGCAGCGGCGGAGACGGTCGCGGCGCGTAACACTCCGCGCCGGCTGACCGGCTCGGACGCCGGTGTCGGCTCCGGTCGGTCGATGTGTCGATCCATGGTGGTGGTCCCTTCCTGACGGCTGGCATGCCGTCGACGGCGGTCGACCTGGCTGCCGTCGCCCGGGCGCGCCGAACCGGCCGGAGGCGGGCTCCGGCTGGACGGTGACGGACGGCGCTCGGGTGCGGCCCGGCCCTGTGGGGAGCGGAACGCGGCGACCCGGCAGGGGTGGCGGCAGACTGATCGACTAATGGGCAACCCTCTATCTAGATCGTGACCCTACCCTTGCCCCCGTACGAAGGCAAAGCTTCGTCGCGTTCGGCAGAAGTTTCGCTCCACATGACAAAAGCGCGCTGTCGAGGTGCGCCAGCCGGCATGACCTCCACCTTCCGCGCCTGCGCGTGCCTCGACCCCCGACCCCGACCCGACCCGCGCTCGTCGGGCCCGGCCTCCGCAGCAGCCGTATGTCGCCTTCGGCCCGGTTCATCCCAACTGCCACGAGAGGTCGCCATCCGGACAGCCGGCGTTGCGCGCGCTGAAGCAGAGCAAAGGGCACGACAGGTGCGGCTGGGCTCCTATTCCACCAAGCGGGGCATTGTCGGAAAACTGTGTCGACAAATGCGTGGCCAATTATTTCTGAACGCCGCAATAGCCCACGCCCAGGAAGCGAGAATGTCGGCATAGGGAAGTCGAAAACGGGGGGACTGAACATGACGTGTAGGCGGCGATTGACGCTGTTGGCGGTAACCATCGCAGCCGCACCACTCGTCCTGGGTGGGTGCACCGTCGGCCGGGAGTCCGCGACCGGTTCGGACAAGAAGCACGCCGCCCCACCGGAGCTCGCCGTCACGCCGGGGGACAAGGCCCGGGACGTGCCGGTCAGTGCCGAGGTGGGCACCGTGGTCAAGGGGGGCCGGGTCACCGGCGTGCGCCTTACCGACGACAAGGGCAAGCAGGTCAGCGCCGAGCCGCGCGAGGACGGATCGGGCTGGGTGCCGAGTGCTCCGTTGCAACCGAAACGGACCTACACCGCCGAGGTGACCGCTACCGGTGATTCCGGTGCCACCACCACGCGCACCACCACCTTCACGACGATGGCCAAATCGACCAAGCCGCAGATCACCAGCACCCTCTATTTCGTCGGTAATCGGACGTACGGCACGGCGATGCCGGTTACCGTAGCGTTCGACCCGGCAATTCCAAAAGAGGCCAGAGCGGATGTTCAGCGGCGGTTGTTCGTGAAGACGAATCCTCCGCAGCCGGGCACCTGGTCGTGGATCGAGGACGGGAGTCAGGTCTATTACCGGGCACCCGACTTCTGGAAGCCGGGGACGACGATCAGCGTCCGGGCCGGCCTGGAGGGTCTGCCGATCGGCAAGGACCGGGTTGGTGACGCCGAGCGGACCGCGACTTCCAAGATCGGACGTCAGGTCTCGCTGGAGATCGACAACGCCACCAAGCAGATGACGGTCATGCGCGACGGAAAACAGATCCGCCGGATTCCGGTCAGTCTGGGCAAGCCGAGCACGCCGAGTTCGAGCGGCAAGATGGTGATCATGGAGAAACACGAGCGGACCACCTTCGACACCCGGGGTGAGCCGAACGGCGGCTACGTGGTCGACGTCGACGACGCCCAGCGTTACACCTGGGGCGGCGAGTTCATCCACTCCGCCCCCTGGTCGGAGGGGGACCAGGGCAACACGAACGTCTCACACGGCTGCGCCAACGTCTCCGCCACCGCAGCTGACTGGTTGATGGGGGTGACCCAGGTCGGGGACCTGGTCACCGTGAAGGGCACCGAGGTGGAGCTGCAGCCGGGCAACGGCTGGACCGCGTGGAACGTGAGTTGGGACGAGTTCGCCCGAGGTAGCGCACTACCGGTGCCGCCCGGGCTCAAGCCCGCTCCGGTCGCTCCGGCCCACCCGGGCGCGGTGGCCGGCGGCTCGCCTGAACCGGCACCGTCGGTCAGCGGCCGCTGAGACACCCTGTCGGCTCACCGGGCCGGTCCGCTGTAACGGATCGGCCCGGCGCGGCCGCCTACGACCGGCAGCGCCGGTCCCGTCGACCGCGGCCGAGCATCTGCCAGCGACGCCGGCGTTCACCCCAGGGGTACGCGGGCCACTCCCGGACCGGTCAGGCTGCCCAGCCAGAGTTGGTCGCCGTGCTGGCGTACCCCGGTGATCATCCAGTAGTGCCCGTTCGGGCCGTGCAGCGTCCGGCGGACCGTGCCGTCGCCGTCGACGAGCGCGACCAGGCCGTAGCGGCGGGGCTGCGGCTGCATCGCGTCGGGCAGCAACGCGGCGAGTTGGCGCAGTCGCGGATGCGGCAGCAACCGCTCGGCGATCGGCACCCGCGGGCTGGGCAGCGCTATCCAGTACGTTCCGTCGCCCACGGCGGCGAGGTTGTCCGGGTACGCGGGCAGGTCGGCCAGAACCCGCACGCCGCCGCCCAACTCGACGCGGAGCAGACGGTGGGTGCTGGTCTCCACGAGCATCAGGGCCGACTCGTCCGGGGTCAGCGCGATCCCGTTGGGGAAGTACAGCCCGTCGGCCACCACCTCGGTGCGGCCGCTGCCCGGTCGGTGGGCCAGCACCCGGCCGTTGGGACGGTGCTCCAGCATGTCCCGCTTCCAGTGCGAGACCGGGAACCGGTCGGAGGAGTCGGTGAAGTAGATCGTGCCGTCGCGGGCCACCGTCGCGTTGTTGGCCAGGTGCACCGGAGGCGCGGTCCCGGTCAGTTCGTGCACCTCGCCGTCGGGGGTGACCCGCAGCAACCCGCGGTACGCGTCGCAGACGACCAGCGCCTCACCGGACGTGTCCACCTCGATGCCGAGCGGCCGGCCACCGGTCTCGGCCAGCAGCCGTGGTCGGGTGCCGGCCGGCGCGTCGACCGGCCACCACCAGAGCCGACCCTCCTCGTCGCCACTGATCACCCGGCCGGCGGCGTCGACCAGCACGTCCTCCGGGCCGACGGCTCCCTCGGGAAGGGGCAGCAACTCGACGTGGTCGAGCCGGCGGTCGGTGGGGGCCCACGCTCCGGCCAACGCCGGAGGAACGGTCGCCGGCTCGCGGACGGGGCGGATCAGCCGAGGCGGCCGTGGCCGAGGGATCAGCATCGGCCTATTCTCCACCGCCGGGGCCGGCTGCCGAAGGCCATCGCTCGCGCGGCGTGCCGATCACCGTGATCAACCTCGTGTCGGAGACGGCCGGGCGTCCCGCCGGCCCGACCCCCGACCCCCGACCCCCGGACCTCGGTGACCTGCGGTGGGTCACTGTCCGGAAGGCGCGGGGCTGCGGGCCCCCGGCCTCCACCCCTAGGGGGATGAGGGCTGTTTCGGGGTATGACCCTGGGCGTACCCGGAATCACTCCGCGGAGGGGCGAAACTGTCGTAGTCGGCGGCTAGATTTCTTGGCATGGGAGACGACAGCGACCGGCTCGACGTGCAGGTCAGCGTGGGTGACCAGGTGGTCGTCATGCGGGTGGCGGGCGAGATCGACATCGCCACGGTGGCGGCGTTCCGGTCGGCGTTGTGGTCCGCACCGGCTCGCCGGGTGCTTCAGCTGGAGTTGTCCGATCTGCGGTTGCTCTCCGCCGCTGGCGTCCGCACGCTGCTCGCCGCGCACCTGCGCGTCCGGGCCTGCGGTGGCGAGCTGGTCCTGGTCGACCCGAGCCCGGTGGTGGCGCGGGTGCTCCGCGCCAGCGGTCTGCACCGCGTGATGCCGATCCTGGAGCCGGCCAAGGTGATCAAGGCCGCGCGTCTCTCCGGAGCCGCGACCGCAGACCTGCAGCTGGCCGCCTGACCGGCGCGGGGCCGCCAGCGTGAGCCGACGACCCCGAGGATCGGTCAGCGTACGCCGAGCAGGTCCACGACGAAGATCAGCGTCTCGCCGGGCTTGATGACACCGGCCGCGCCCCGGTCGCCGTACCCGAGGTGTGGCGGGATGGTCAGGCGGCGACGGCCGCCGACGCGCATGCCGACGACGCCCCGGTCCCAGCCGGCGATGACCTGACCGCCGCCGAGCGGGAACTCGAACGCCTCGCCCCGGTTCCAGGACGAGTCGAACTCGCCGCCGGTGGAGTGCGACACGCCGACGTAGTGCACGCTGACCAGCTGGCCCGCCTCCGCCTGCGGGCCGTCGCCCACGGTGATGTCCTCGATCACGAGGTCGGCGGGCGGTGCACCCTCGATCGGACCCACCTCGGGCTTGCCGGATCGGGCGCCTGCTGCCTGGTTCATGCGGGGATCTCCTGCCGTGTCGGGTGATGTGTCCGGTCACCGTCGATCCTGCCGGATCGCGCTTCACCGATGTGCGGCGGACCCGCTACCTGCCCAATCTCACCCCCGGCTGCCGCACAACCTGCCCGGACGACACGTGCACGATCAGCGCGGCGCGAGCGGGGATCGGGGCGTCGACCGGGGGCGGGGCGGAGCGGGACCCGGGAACAGGCTGGCGGGCGTCACCGGGAGTGGTGACGCCCGCTCAGGGGTGGCGCGTTGTGGTCAGCGCAGCCAGGGCAGTCGCTGGACGATGGGCAGCTTCGCCCACGCCCGGCCGAGGCCCCAGGTGTCGCCGGCGTCGACCAGCGCCAGGACCGCCAGCACCGCGGCGTAGATCAGGTGGTCGTCCATGAAGGGGTTGTTCTCCGGAGGCAGGACGGCGGTCCACATCAGGACCAGCAGCAGCCCGCCGGCCACGGCGGCGACCCGCATGCCGATGCCGAGCAGCAGGGCGACGCCGATCCCGGCCAGGCCGGCCATGAACAGCCAGTCCGCCCAGGCGGCACCGGCGATTCCGGTGTACACGTCCTTGAACGGGCCGGTCACCCCGAAGGTCAGGAAGCCCTTGGTGGGGCTGCCCCCGTTGATCCAGGCGTTCTTCGACTCGGTGGCCATCCCGAGGCCGAACATCTTGTCGACGAACGCCCAGAGGAAGATCCAGCCGAGCGCCAGTCGGGTGCCGGCCAGGATGTACCGGACGGCCCGCTCTCCAGTGGTGCCGGCCGTCGGAGCGGTGTTCTCGACGGTGACCCGGTCGGTCGTCGCGGTCATGGTCTCCACGTCCCTTCTCAGTCTCGCACCGCACTTCCCGGTGGCATCTCCAGTGGACGCTCACGGCGCTCGCGGCGGCAGGGCCGACAGACCGCATCGGCCCGGGACGTTGGACCCCCTTCGGTCCGGTCCGGCGACCCTGACGGCTGCCGTCGCGCGGTCGTAGCGTCCGAGGTGGACGAGGAAGGTGAGGTCGTGATGAGGACCTGGCAGGTTGGCGATGTGATGACCCGGGAGGTCGAGACCGTGGTCGTCGAGACCCCGTACCGCGAGATCGTCGACGTGCTGCTGCGTCGCGGGGTCAGCGCGGTGCCGGTGATCGACGGGTTCCGGCGGGTGCTGGGCGTGGTGTCCGAGGCTGACCTCCTGCACCGTGTCGAGTGCGCTGGCGAGCCGGCGCTGCGCCGGGTCTTCGAGAGCCGGCGTCGGCGTGGTGCCCGGGCCAAGGGTGCCGCGCTGCTCGCGGGGGACCTGATGACCGCCCCGGCGATCACCGCGTACGCGGAGACGCCGTTGTCGGCCGCCGCTCGGCTGATGGACCACGAGCAGGTCAAGCGGCTACCCGTCCTGGACGATCTCGGCCGGCTGGTCGGCATCGTCAGCCGCGGTGACCTGTTGCGGGTGCACCTGCGTTCGGACGCCGCGATCCGCGAGGACGTGGTGCAGGAGGTGCTGCGCCGGGTGCTCGCCGTGCGGGACGGGCTGGTCACGGTCGAGGTCCGGCACGGTGACGTGACACTTGCCGGTCGGGTGGACAGACGCTCCGCCGTCGACCTGGCCGGTCGGCTCGCAGGCCAGGTCAGCGGTGTCGTGCGGGTGATCAACACGATCACCTACGACGCCGACGACACGGTCTGCGATCCGGCCCAGGTGATGCCGATCGCCTGAGTGCCGCCTGCCCCACGCCACCACCCCGCCTGCCCCACGCCACCACCCCGCCTGCCCCACGCCACCACCCCACCTGCCCACGCCACCACCCCGCCGGCACCTCTACACCCGCGGTCGTCGCTCCGCCGTTTCGACAAGGGTCGAGTTCGCAGGACCTCCGACGTCGGATCGGCCGTTCGCCTAGGCTCGGGAACGGCCGGCCGGCGGGGTGACGGGGCGCGCACCGTGGCCGATGCGGGAGGGCTTCGGTGGCTGACGTGACAGTCGCGGTCCCGCTGTGGGCCTGGGCGGCGGTCGGCGCGGTGATCACCGTGATGCTCGCGGTGGACGTGCTCCTGCACCGGGACAACCACGTCATCGAGCTACGCGAGGCGTTGCTGTGGAGTGCCGTCTGGATCGGCGCGGGCCTGGTGTTCGGGTTGGTCGTCTGGTGGGGCCTCGGCGGCGACCCCGCCGTCGCCTACTTCTCCGGGTACCTGCTGGAGAAGGCGCTCTCGGTGGACAACGTGTTCGTCTTCGCCCTGCTCTTCGGCTACTTCCAGGTGCCACCCGGCTACCAGCACAAGGTGCTGTTCTGGGGGGTCGTCGGGGCGCTCGTCTTCCGTCTGCTGTTCATCCTCGCCGGTGCCGAGCTACTGGACCGGCTCGCCTGGGCCGGGTTCGTGCTGGGCGCGTTCCTGATCTGGACCGGCTGGCGGCTCGCCGTACGCGGGAAGCCGGACGTCGACCCGGAACGCAACGTCGTGGTCCGGCTGTTCCGGAAGCTGGTGCCCACCGACGCGCGCTACCACGGCGACCGGTTCACGGCCCGGGTGAACGACCGGCGGGTGGCGACGCTGCTGCTGGTGGCACTCGTCGCCATCGAGGCCACCGACGTGGTGTTCGCCATCGACTCGGTGGCGGCGATCCTCGCCATCACCACCAACACCTTCCTGGTCTGGACGGCCACCGCATTCGCCGTGCTGGGGCTGCGCAGCCTCTACTTCTGCCTCGCCGGGCTACTGCGACACTTCGGCTACCTGCGGTACGGACTCGCGTTGCTGCTGGCCTTCGCCGGGCTGAAACTCATCCTCGCCGAGACTCCGGTGGGCAAACTGCCGGTCGGGTTGACCCTCGCGGTGGTGGTGCTGACCCTGGCGGTCTCCATCGGCGCCAGCATCCTGGCCGCACGGCGTGCCCGGGCCGGCTGACGTGCCGGGTCAACCGGCCAGCAGCAGCGCGCACCTCCCGTCCGGATCCGATCATGCCCGTCCGGTCGGCGCGGCGCGTCAGGGCGGGTCGGGGGCGCCGGGCTCGAATCGGGCGGTCACGTCGAGGTGCGCGGGCGTGCAGCCGGCGGTCGTCGCGAACCGGCGGACCGCGGCGTCGACGTGCTCGCGTACGTCGTCGGCCGGTGCGTCGGCCGCCAGATCCACCAGGATCCACACGTCGGGTCGCTGCGGCGCGCCGGTGAGCAGCACCCGTGCGCGGCGTACCCCGGAGTCGCCGGTTGTCAGGTCGCGCTCCAGTGCGCCGACCAGCAGTTCGGTGGCCAGGCGGGTGCGGCCGGGGCGGTGGCCGGGGTGGCTCAGCATGCCGCGTATCGCCTGGCGGGGTCGGCGCAGCTCACCGGCCAACAGGCGCTGCCCCGCGAGGGCGGCGACCACTCCGGTGACCACTGCGGCCAGGGTGCTCCACGGCGCGGCGAGTCGCCACGCGTCGAGTAGCCCCGCGCCGAGCAGTGTCGCGTCCGGGTCGTCGGCGGGCAGCGTGCTGACGCTGACCCACAGCGCGGTCGCCCCGAACGTCACCAGCAGCAGCGCGACGATCGTCCACAGCAGCCGGTGTGCGGCGTCGGTCATGCGGGCCGCCGGCGCGGCAGCAGCCGGATCTCGATCCGGCCGGTACGGGGTGATGCGAGGCGACGCAGCTCCTGGCGCACGGCGAACTCGACCTCCGCGCGGGCTGCGGGGTCGCCGGTCGCGTGCACCCGGGGACGCCACTGGTCACCGCGCCGCCGGACGCGCACCCGAGCCCGGCGGACGCCGGGCACGGTCCCGGCCGCGTCGGTCAGCCGGCGTTCCACACACCGTCTGCGGAGATGCCAGCCCTCCCGCTCGTCGGCGCGCAGCCGGACCGGTGTCCAGCGGCGCAGTTGGGCGACCAGGATGACCAGGCCCAGCAACACGGCCGCGCCGGCTCCGGCGCGGACGCCGGGGTCGTCCCACCGGGTGCTGGTCAGCGCGTCGTACCAGCCGGTGCGGGCGAGCAGCGCTGCCGGGCTACCCAGCGTGACCAGCAGCGCCTGCACGGCCAGCAGCGTTCCGCCGGTCAGGAGGACGACGGCCAGCAGCGACGAGGCGGCACGGTTGACGACGCGCATGCCGCCCGCCGGCCGCCGGACCGGTGACGCCGCGTCGGCGTGGTGCGTTCCGGGAACGATCAGGTCGTCCACCGTGATGGTCACGGCCGCCACGGTGAGCCCGGTTCCGGCGGCCACCCGGTCGGCGACGGCGATCCGGACCGCCTCGGCGACGGCGGGCACGCTGTACCCGTACCTGGTGACCAGGTGCAGGTCGATTCCCACGCACCGGTCGACCAGCCGGACCGTGGCCGGGTGTGCGCCGGTGACGCCGGGCACCTGGCGGGCGGCGTGGACCGCGATCCGTGCGACGTCCGCCGTCGCGATGGTGCTCCGATCCGGCCCGGTGCCGGTGCCCGGTCTCCCGTCGGTGATGCCGGCGTTAGGTGCGGAGCCGACCGTCGGGGTGGACGTGGGGGCGGCCACGGGTCGCGGTGGAAGTCGATGGTGACGTCCCGCTCGAACGGCACGAGGGCGGCGCAGGATGGTCGGATCACCGGCCAGTCGAGGTCGGCGGGTGCGCTGGTCGTCCCGGTGCTGGCGACCGCCCGGACCGCTGCCGGTGCGGGTGCCGAGCTGCTGTCGCGACATGCTGACCTCCCGGCCGGTCTGCTACCGGCGACTCCGCTGGATACACAGCAGCGGAGTCCCTGGAACACGACTGGTCTGTGACCTCGGTCACAGGCGACGACCGCTGCCACCGTGGGGAGGTCCCTGGGAGGCTTCTGCAACGTTGTAGGACGTGCTTCGACCCCGAGGATCCCTCGTGCGCGGATCCGGCAGAAGCACACCGTCGAGGCCTGGTGATTGGGCGCTGTGGTGGGGCGGTCGGGTGGCGCGTCCGGATCAGGCGTGCCGCCGAGGCGCGCGTCATGATCGACCGCTTAGACTCGGCCCGGCTCGACCGACCGGCGGATGGATCAGGCAGATGACGAGCATCGGCAGCGACGCCCGCGGCTGGCTGCGGGTGGTATCCGCCGAGGGTGGACACGACACGCTGCTCAGCCGCGCCGGCCAGCGGGTCCATCCGAACCGCCGGCTCAGTGACCTGGTCCAGGGTCGGCCGCCTGGTGTCACCGGCAGCCAGTGGAGTTCGGCCAGCCGTGCCACCTTCGACTTCGTGGTCTGTGCCGCCGACAGTGGCCGCGCGATCGTCGCCGTGGAGATCGGCCCGGTCACATCCGCCGGCTCGGCGGAGCAGCGCGTCGAGCGACTGAAGGACGCCGTGAGCGAGGCCGTCGGCCTGCCCGTGCTGCGAATCGGTTCTCCGACGTTGCGGGCGGCCGAGCACGGGCGGAACCTCGTGGAGTACGTGATCGACGCGCGCGCCTACGCCGCAGGTGGTGCCGGGGTGGCCGCCTCCGGCGACGAACCGGACCCGGTGGGTTTCCGGGACATCCTCGGTCGGCTGCCGGACGGCCGGACCGGAGCGGTCAACGACCTCGGGGCGCTGACCCGCGCGGCGGCGGTCGAGGCCTACGTGGCCGGGCGGGTGGCCGACCCGATCGTGCGGGGACTGCACGTGCGCTGGGCGGACGGGCCGGCGCAGGGGTGGAGTTGGGTGCACGTCCGCCCCGACGCGTGCCTCGTCGAGCGCGTCTCGGTGACCGAGCACCGCTTCTCCTGCGGCATCGACCCGGCCCGGCTCGCGGAGGACCTCGCCACGGTCGCGGTCGGGGACCGGCTGCGCGAGAACGCCGTCACCGACCTGGTGCCGCGCGCCGAGTTGACCGCGCAGATCGTCGCGCTGAGTCGGCGCCGCGACGAACTGGTCGGCGGGTTCGCCTTCGACCACCTCTGCGCCGACTGACCGGCGCCCGTTCCACCTGCTGATTCTCCGCACCGCACCGGCTCCGTGTCGGGTCGCGGCAATTTTCGGTGAGTCTGTTGAACCTTCCCGGTCGCGGCCCCGTACTCCTGCGCGAATGAACAGGATCTCCCCACTCGCGTCGTCGGGGCGCGGGGGACGGTGTGGAAAGGGCATCGTCGGCCATCGACGCATTACCTGGTAGGTCACGGTGGTCGCCGCCGTGGCGTGCCATCTCACATCCGTCGGTCCGCCGAGGGCAGGAATCCACTACCGGATCGAGAAGGAGAGCAATTCGATGCGCAGGTCCACACGGGCGCGCCGGTCATCCGGCAACGCGCGGAGCAAGCGTCTGCTGGCCGTTGTCGGCACGCTCGTGGTCTTCGGCGGAGTCGTCGCCGTGACCCAGATTTCGTCGGCCCAGGACCGGCGGACAAATAAGCCCCGCCCGGCCGCTGGCCAGTGCGTGGAACCGAGCCCCGGCGCGACCGCGCCGACGGGTGCCGGTTCCACCACACGAACGTGGCAGAACGGTCGGTGGGTGCGCAACCACTGGGGTGACGGCCAGCAGTCGGTCCCCGAGTGTGAGGACGGCAAGGACGGCACGGTCGGCACCGGCACGGCTGTCGCCTGCCCGGACGTGACGGCCAAGCTGCCGCAGGTGCCGGACCGGGCACGGGTCGAGGTGGACCGCAACCTCGCCCAGTTGCAGGCGCAGATCGCCGAAGCGGACCGCCGCCTCGCCGCCGAGGGCAACAAGGGTGAGGCGTTCATCCGTGACGCGATCCTGCAACCGCTGGCCGGCAAGCGGCGCGCGGTGCTGGACCGGATCACGACCGCCATCGACCGTGTCGGTCCCCGACCGCAGGGTCTCGCGGATCTCGCCACGTGCACGGTGCAGCCGACCAACAACGGCGGCGGAAACAACGGCGGCGGCACCACCCCCACCACCACTCCCGGTGGCAACAACGGTGGTGGCAACAACGGTGGCAACAACGGTGGCAACGCCCCCGGCGCCGGTCTCGGCGTGCTGGCCAACGACTGCGACGAGAGCCGCCTCCAGCCGCACGACGGTTTCCAGACCGGCAACCGCTGCGTGAGCACCGAGTTCGGTGAGGTCGGCGCCGCCGCGAACAACCCGTCGCTGCTCATCACGCAGTTCCCCCAGCAGGTCGGCCAGAACCAGGCATTCACCCTGCGGGTCAGCACCCGCAACCTGGTCCGTGACCGCTTCCTGGCGGCCGGTCAGGGGGGCTACTACGTGGAGAGCTCGCTGCTCAACGCCCAGGGCCTGGTCCGGGGTCACTTCCACACCGCGTGCCGGATGTTGGATAGCCTGACCGCCCCGCCGGAGCCGCAGGAGGTGCCCGCGTTCTTCGTCGCGACCGAGGACGGCCGCGGTGGGGCCCAGCCCGACGAGGTGACCATTCAGATTCCGGGCCTGCCGGAGTCGGGCACCGCGCAGTGCTCCGTCTGGGCCGGTGACGGCTCGCACCGTCTGCCGATGATGGAGCGGGCCAACCAGACCCCGGCGTTCGACTCGGTGCGCATCACCGTCAACTGACCGGACGTGCCAACGGCCGGTCACCCGGGGCGACAACCCCTGGGTGACCGGCCGCCGTCTTGTCCCGACGCCCGGACAAGTCGACGGGGTCCCGCCGTTTCCGGCAGGACCCCGTCGTCGTCTCGTGCGTCAGCGGCTCTTGTACGCCTCGACGACCTCGACCGGGATCCGACCCCGTTCCGAAATCTTGTAGCCGTTCTTGACGGCCCATTCCCGGATTGCTCGGTTCTGCTCGCGATCCATTCCCGCGCCGGCGGGTCGCCCCGGACGCCGGACTGAGCGGGTGCCCTCCACCGGGCCGCGCCCGATCCGCCGACCCGCATTGATGTACGGATCCAGCGCCTTCCGTAGGACGCCTGCATTCTCGTCCGAGACGTCGATCGTGTAGGCGACGCCGTCGAGACTGAACTCGACCGTCCGATCGGCCTTCCCACCGTCGAGGTCGTCGGTCAGGACCGTGATTACTTTTCTCGCCATTGCCGATTACTCCCTGTGTGCGGCGGGATGTGTCCAAAGTCTGACCTATCACCCCCGGAATGCGCAACAATATGCGTCCCATTCATTCGGCGCGTCGCGATTCCGTTACCCAGCAAAACCGTGAATCAGTCCGATGACGAAGCTTCATTACCCGAGGATGCCGCTGTGGCCGGCGACGGCGGCAGCCTCGGCCCGGTTCGAGACCCGCAACTTGCGCAGCAGCGCGGCGGTCATCCGTTTCACCGTCCGTTCCGAGACGTGCAGTTCTTCGGCGATGTCGACGGTGCTGCGGCCGGCGGCGATCGCCCGCAGCAGCCGCCGTTCCTCGCCGTCCAGGTCGACGGGCGCGGAGCGGGTGGGCCGCAGAATGGTGCGCAGCAGTTCGGCCGGCAGCACCGCCCAGCCGTCGAGGATGGCCAGCAGCGGTGGCAGCAACTCCTCCGGTTCGCTGGTCTTGGGCAGGAACCCCTCGGCGCCGGCCCGCAGCGCGTCCGCCGCGGGCCCGGGGTCGGTGGAACCGGACATCGCGACCACCCGTACCCGGGGGGTGGTCCGTCGGATCGCGGCCACCGCCCGGATGCCGCCGGGTGGCGGCATGTGCAGGTCGACCAGTGCCAGGTCGGGCTGGCAGCGGCTGACCAGCGCGGCCGCGACGGCCGCGTCACCGGTCGAGGCGACCACTTCGGCCCGGCCGTCGGTGGTGATGGGGAGCAGCAACTCGAGGCCGCGGACGAAGAGCGGGTGATCGTCCACGACAACGAGTCGCAAGGTGGAGGCTCCCGGCATGTCTGCGCCGTTCCCCAGCGGGTACCGATCATGCGGGTTCGCACCATACGAGAGGAGTCGGGTGGATGCGCGTACGGCACGGTTTGCGGGACCTGCTGCGAGGGTTGCGCCGGATCGAGCCCGCCTCGGGTGAGCTGCGCACCCCGGCGGCCGATTCGGAGTTGCTGCTGCGCGTGTTGTGCCACGAGTTCCGGACACCGATCAGCACGCTGACCTCGCTGACCCGCGCGCTGGCCGACGAGCGCCGCGAGCTGACCAGCGACGACCGGCGGGCGATCAGTGAGCTGGCCCGCGACCAGGCCGCCCACCTGCAGAGCCTGCTGCGGGACGCGACCGCCGGCACCGGCGTCCTGGCGCTGACCCCGCAGCCGGAGCCGGCCGTCGCGTTGGCGGGCATCCTGCGGGAGGCCGCCGCGCTGGTGCCGGCCGGCCGGCGGCGGGCGCGGGCCACCCGGCGGGCGGCCTCCTGGCCGGTGCCGGCCGGACGCACTCGACAGGTCCTGGTCAACCTGGTGGAGAACGCGTTGCGGCACGGGCCACCGGACGGACAGGTCGGGCTCTACGCCACATTGCGCGGCTCCGGCCTGAGCATCCTGGTCACGGACGAGGGCCGGGTCGACGACGCGTTGCTGGTGGCGCTGCGGCGTCCGACGCCGGCGGTCGGGATGTCCGGGTTGGGCCTGTGGATCGCCCGGCAGCTCGTCGCGACGGACGGGGGAGCGTTGCGGGCGCACCGGCTACGGCCCCGCGGTGTGGCGCTGGAGGTGCTGCTGCCGATGGCCCGCCCGGTGCGCTGACCCGGCCGGGACACCGGTTGGCCCGCTCGGGTCACCGGGGCGGGAACGGCCTCCCTACCTGTTTCTGGTACCGAGGAGGTTGGATGTTCAGCCACGTCAAGGACCTGCAGTTCGAGGCCAAACCGGACGGCCCGGACGCCGCGTTCGCCCGGCGCCTGCAGGAGGTGCTGGGCGGCAAGTGGGGTGAGATGACAGTCGCCAACCAGTACCTGTTCCAGGGCTGGAACTGCCGGTTGCCCGGCAAGTACAAGGACCTGCTGCTCGACGTCGGCACCGAGGAGATGGGCCACGTCGAGATGATCGTCACCATGATCACCCGGCTGTTGGACAGCGCGCCGCTGTCGCTGACCGAGGGGATCGCGGAGGACCCCGGAGGCGCCGCGACCTACGCCGGCGAGAACCCGGCGCACTTCATCCACGGCGGTGGTGGCGCGCTGCCCGCCGACTCCAACGGGGTGCCCTGGAACGGCGCCTTCATCACCGCGAGCGGCAGCCTGTTGGCCGACTTCCAGCTCAACGTCACCGCCGAGGCGCAGGGTCGGCTCCAGGTCGCCCGGTTGTTCCACATGACCGACGACCCGGGCGTGAAGCAGATGCTGCGCTTCCTGCTGGCCCGCGACACCATGCACCAGAACATGTGGCTGGCGGCGATCGAGCAGCTCAAGGAGGACGGGCTGGAGGAGATGCCGGTGCCGGAGGCGTTCCCGGACTCGGGCGAGCTCGCCGAGGAGTACGCCTACACCTACCTGGGTTTCTCCTCGGGCACCGACGCCGCCCAGGGGCGCTGGGCCTCCGGGCCCGCACCGGACGGCAAGGGCGAGTTCCGGTACGACGACAACCCGCGGGCGAACGCGCCGGAACCGGTGCTGCCCCCGGGCGATCCACGGCTGTACGGCACCAATCCGGATGTGGCCGGCTCGCTGGTCAACACGGTGAAGAGCAAGCTCACCTGAGGTGTGCCGTCGGGTCGCCCACCGGTCCCGGGCGACCCGACGGACCGACCGGGGGAGTGGTCTGGGTCACAGGCCGGAACAAGGGGAACGCTTTGTTACTTGAGCCAGACACGCTCAACTCAACGTGATGGCAGGTGTTCGATGGCAACTCTTCCGGTACTTCCCCTGACCGACGCCGTGCTGCTGCCCGGGATGGTCATCCCGGTGACCCTCGACCCGTCCACCCAGGCCGCGATCGACGCCGCCCGCGCGACCGGCGACCGCAAGCTGCTCGCCGTGCCACGGATCGACGGCGAGTACGGCCCGGTCGGCGTGGTCGCCACCATCGAGAAGGTCGGCCGGCTGCCCGAGGGTGAGCCCGCCGCCGTCATCCGTGGCCTGTCCCGGGCCCGGATCGGCTCCGGAGTGCCCGGCCCCGGCGCCGCCCTCTGGGTCGAGGCGACCGAACTCGACGAACCCGCCTACGCCGGTCGGGCCCGGGAACTCGCCCGCGAGTACCGCGCACTGGTGACCTCCGTGCTTCAGCAGCGGGGCGCCTGGCAGGTCATCGACGCGGTGGAGCGGATGACCGACCTGTCCGAGTTGGCCGACTCGGCCGGCTACGCGCCCTGGCTGACCCTGGACCAGAAGACCGAGCTGCTCGCCGCGCCGGACGTGACCGCCCGGCTGGAGCTGCTGGTCGGCTGGGTGAAGGACTACCTGGCCGAGCAGGAGGTCACCGAACAGATCAACAGTGACGTCCGCGAGGGGCTGGAGAAGTCCCAGCGCGAGTTCCTGCTGCGCCAGCAGCTCGCCGCGATCCGCAAGGAGCTGGGCGAGGACGAGCCGGACGGCTCCGCCGACTACCGGTCCCGGGTCGAGTCCGCCGAGCTGCCGGAGAAGGTCCGCGAGGCGGCCATGCGCGAGGTCGGCAAGCTGGAGCGGGCCAGTGACGCCTCCCCGGAGGCGGGCTGGATCCGTACCTGGCTGGACACCGTCCTCGAGATGCCGTGGGGCACGCGTACCGAGGACAACACCGACCTGGCCGCGGCCCGGGCGGTGCTCGACGCCGACCACGCCGGCCTGGCCGACGTGAAGGACCGCATCCTGGAGTACCTGGCCGTGCGCAACCGGCGGGCCGAGCGCAACCTCGGTGTGGTCGGCGGTCGCGGCTCCGGCGCGGTGCTCGCCCTCGCCGGCCCTCCCGGTGTGGGTAAGACCAGCCTCGGCGAGTCCGTGGCGCGGGCGCTCGGGCGTAACTTCGTCCGGGTGTCGCTCGGCGGTGTCCGCGACGAGGCGGAGATCCGCGGTCACCGGCGCACCTACGTGGGCGCGCTGCCCGGCCGGATCGTCCGCGCGCTGCGCGAGGCCGGTTCGATGAACCCGGTCGTGCTCCTCGACGAGGTGGACAAGCTGGCCGCCGGCTACGCCGGTGACCCGGCCGCCGCCCTGCTGGAGGTGCTCGACCCGGCCCAGAACCACACCTTCCGGGATCACTACCTGGAGGTCGACCTCGACCTGTCCGACGTGCTGTTCCTGGCCACCGCCAACGTGGTGGAGTCCATCCCCGGCCCGCTGTTGGACCGGATGGAGCTGGTCACCCTGGACGGCTACACCGAGGACGAGAAGGTCGCCATCGCCCGGGACCACCTGCTGCCCCGGCAGCGGGAGCGGGCCGGGCTGACCGCCGACGAGGTGCAGATCGCCGACGAGGCGTTGGCGCTGATCGCCGGGGAGTACACCCGGGAGGCCGGCGTCCGGCAGCTCGAACGTGGCCTCGCCAAGATCCTGCGCAAGGTGGCGGTGACGTTGGCGACCGACCCGTCGCCGGTACGCGTCGACACCGACAACCTCGCCGGCTTCCTGGGGCGGCCGAAGTTCACCCCGGAATCCGCCGAACGCACCGCGGTGCCCGGCGTGGCGACCGGCCTCGCCGTCACCGGCGCCGGTGGGGACGTGCTCTTCATCGAGGCGACCAGCATGGAGGGCGAGCCGGGGCTGACCCTGACCGGCCAGCTCGGCGACGTGATGAAGGAGTCGGCGCACATCGCCCTGTCCTACCTGCGCTCCAACGGGCGGCGGTTCGGCATCGACCCGAACGCCCTGGCGGGACGCCGGATCCACGTCCACTTCCCGGCGGGCGCGGTGCCCAAGGACGGCCCGAGCGCCGGCATCACCATGGTGACCGCCCTGGCGTCGCTGGTCACCGGCCGTCCGGTGCGTCCCGAGTTCGGGATGACCGGTGAGGTGACGCTCTCCGGTCGGGTGCTGCCGATCGGCGGGGTGAAGCAGAAGCTGCTCGCCGCGCACCGGGCCGGCCTCACCGAGGTGATCATCCCGGCGCGTAACGAGCCCGACCTGGACGACCTGCCGACCGAGGTGCGCGAGGCGCTGACCGTGCACACCCTGGCCGACGTGGCCGACGTGCTCGCCCTGGCGCTGCGCCCGGCCGACGTCCCGGCGCTGGACGGTCCGGCGCTCTTCACCGTCTGACGCTCCGGACACAAGGGAACCCCGCCGTCTTCTGACGGCGGGGTTCCCTTGTGTCCGCGCGGGGAGGTCTACTGTCTCGCTTGAGCCCTCAACTACCTCTTCGCCGCGAGGCGTCCCCCAGGAGGAAACCCCGTGAACCTGGTGCTCTGGATCATCCAGATCATGCTCGCCGTCGTCTTCGCCGGCGTCGGCTTCGCCAAGCTGACCCAGTCCAAGGACAAGCTGCGTGAGCTGATGCGATGGGTGGACCCGGTCCCGCCCACCCAGGTCAAGGCGCTCGGCGCCGTCGAGCTGCTGGCCGCCGTCGGGCTGGTGCTGCCCGCACTCACCGGCATCGCCACCGTGCTCACCCCGTTGGCCGCCGTCGGGCTGGTCATCGTCATGATCGGGGGCATCCTGGTGCACCTGCGCGACAGGAAGAAGCAGGACACCCCGCAGGGGCGTCGCACGGAGATCCAGGGCGCGATCACCTGCGCGGTGCTGCTGGTGCTCGCCGCCGTGGTGGCGTGGGGCCGCTTCGGGCCGTACTCCTTCTGATCCGGCACGCCGGCGACCGTCGTACCCGGCGGTCGCCGGCGGCGTGCTCAGGCCGGCGGTCGCCGGCGGCGTGCTCAGCGCTCGTCGCCTCCGCGGTCGCGGCGCACGGTCGCCTTGCGGCCCTTGATCGTGCTCTGACGCAGCCCGGAGATCACCTCGTCGGCCACCCCCTGCGGCACCTCCACCAGGGAGAACCGGTCGGCTATCTCGATCGAGCCGATGTCCCGGCCACGGATCCCGGTCTCGCCGGTGATGGCGCCGACCAGGTCCTGGGGGCGCACCCCCGCGCGTCGACCCAGGCCGACGAAGACCTGGACGGTGTTGCCACCGCCGGAGCGTGGACGGCCCCCGCCCCGCCGATCGCCGCCCCGGCCGCCGGACTCCGGTCGACCCTCACGGGGACCGCGTACCGGAACCTGCGGGATCTCCTCCTCGTCGTCGGAGCCCGGCGACGTCACCTCGTGGGCCAACTTCACGGCGGCGAGGGCGACCTCCATCAGGTCGAACTCGTCGGTCAGCGTCTCCACGATCACCCGGTACGGGTCGAGATCGTCCTCCAGCAGGCTCTCGCGCAGCGCCGCCTGGGTCAGCTCCAACCGGCGGGTCCGCATGTCCGCCACGGTGGGGATCTTGTCGATGGTGATCCGCTGACCGGTCACCCGCTCGATGGTCTTGAGCATCCGGTGCTCGCGCGGCTCGGCGAGGGTGATCGCCACGCCCTCGCGGCCGGCCCGGCCCACCCGGCCGATCCGGTGCACGTACGACTCGGGGGCGGACGGCACGTCGTAGTTGACGACGTGGGTGAGCTGCTCGACGTCGAGCCCACGGGCCGCCACGTCGGTGGCCACCAGCAGGTCGGCGGTGCCCGCCCGCAGCCGACCCATCACCCGGTCGCGCTGCTCCTGGCTCATGCCACCGTGCAACGCCTCGGAGCGGTATCCCCGGCCGTTCATCGTCTCGGTCAGCCGGTCGACCTCTTCCCGGCTGCGGCAGAACACGATCGCGGCGGTGGGCGACTCGACGTCCAGCACCCGACCCAGTGCGGCCGGCTTGTGCGCGCGGGTCACGATGTACGCGCTCTGCCGCACCCGGGGCGCCTCACCCGCGACCGGCTGCTCCCGGCCGATCTCGATCCGGACCGGCTCGCGGAGGTGCTGCCGGGCCATCCCGTCGATGCGCGAGGGCATGGTGGCCGAGAAGAGCACCGTCTGCCGCTGCGCCGGAGCGTGTTCCAGGATCGCCTCGATGTCCTCGGCGAAGCCCATGTCGAGCATCTCGTCGGCCTCGTCGAGCACGACCGTGGCAAGGCCACCGAGGCGCAGGGTGCCCCGGGCGATGTGGTCGAGGGCGCGTCCCGGGGTGGCCACCACCACGTCCACGCCGCTGTCGAGTGCCCGCAGCTGTCGTCCGATCGGCTGCCCACCGTAGATCGGCAGCACCCGGGCGCCCAGGTCCTTGCCGTAGCGGTGGAACGCCTCGGACACCTGGACGGCCAGCTCACGGGTCGGCACCAACACCAGCGCGACCGGGTCACCGCCCCGGCGGTGGGCGGTCATGAGGTTCAGCAGCGGAAGCGCGAACGCCGCCGTCTTCCCGGTGCCGGTGGCCGCCTGACCCAGCAGGTCCCGACCCTCCAGCAGCGGTGGGATCGCCTCCCGCTGGATGGGTGTCGGCTCCTCGTAGCCGAGGGCGGACAGCGCGCCCAGCAGTTCGGCGCGCAGGCCGAGCTCGGTGAAGGCGTTCCCCTCGTCGGTGCCGGCGGGGGTGGCGTCGGACGGTGCGTCGTGCTGTGCAGGTGCGGAACTCATGTGCCAAGCCTTTCATCACGCCGTCCAGGCCGCTGCGCCGACCGCCACAAGAGCTGTCCCCGAGCCCGTGCGCCGGCTGTTCCGCGATCCCGGTGGCGGCCTCGATCAGGCGTCGACGGTCAGGATGGCCAGCACCATCACCGCGGCGAGGGCCACGTCGAGCACCGCGCAGAACTCGGCGTAGCCGCGCGGCACCACCCGGCGGTTGCGGTGGTGCACGACGTCCCAGCCGGCGTGCGTCAACCACCCGAGCGCCACCAGCCAGTCGGCGGTCCGCCCGCCGGCCAGCACCGCGACCAGCGTCAGGGCGACCCAGCCGGCCAGACCGGTGAGCTGGGTGGCGAGCACGCCCCGCCCGCCCAGCGTGCGGCGGGCCATGCCGATCACCAGGTAGCCGCCGGGCAGCACCAGCATCGTCCACGGGCTGAGCACGCCCGGGTCGACCCACATGTCCACGGTCACCAGCAGCGCCAACCCGGCCGGCCAGCGGTGGGCGAGCGCCACCACGACCCGGTGTCGGCGTACCGGCGCCGGCGCCTCGTGGCGGTGTCGGACCGCCACCAGCACCATCGCGGGAATCATCAGCAGGTGGCCGCCGAGCAGCAGCGCGTCGGCGTCGATCAGGCCGACCCGAAACGGCACGAACAGCAGCAGGAACGGGACGTACATCGCGGCGGCCATCTCGCCGACCGCGTGCCAGCGGTGCGCCCGGTAGCGCATCACCACAGTCATCCCGACTGTCATGTTCGTGGCCATCACCAGAGCGGCGACCTCCGGTCGGGCCAGCGCGTCGCCGACTCCCAGCGCGGTGCCGGCCAGCTCCCACAACGGGCCGAGCAGCAGCATCCCGGCGACCATCGCCAGGGCCATCTCGCCCAGGTGCCACAGCAGCCGCCGCCTGCTCCTGGCCGGGGCCGCGGTGGTCGGTGTCGCGGTGGTTGGTGTCGGGGCCGAGGGGGCCGGCTCGGCGGTGGGTAGGGGCGCGGGCGACGGTACGGCGGTGGCGCTGTCCGCGTACATCCGGGTGTTTTCCATGCCTCGACCCTGCCGGTGTCCCAGGTGTGGCCGGCAGACCCGTTCGTCACGGGAAAACCGTGTGGGACCGTCGGTCCGACCGTGACAGTTCGCATGGGTGGACCGTGTGCCGGGCGGCCCTAGGATCGGTGCGTGGCGAGCGAGGCGGTGACTCCCCGGGCGGACCGCCGGCTGCGCCGCGCCCGACAGGCGACGCTGGTGTCGCTGGCCACCGGCCTCTGGGCGAGCGTCCTGCTACCGGCGGTCGGCCTGACCCGCGAGCCCGACCCGAGCCGGGTGGCGCTCGGCGCGGTCGGCATCCTCGCCTTCGTGATCGCCCAGACCGTCGTCCTGTACGCGGCCGTGACGCCGTGGCTCGACAGGCGCTGGCGGCGTCGGGCCGAGCTGAGCCTGGTCGCGGTGGCGGCGCTGACCGTTCCGCTGGTGGGTCCGGTGGCGGCCGGCAGGTGGCCGACCTGGGCCTGGCTCGGCGCGGCGCTGATCGGTATGACGCCGCTGCTGGTGCGGTGGCGCGCCGCGCTGGCGGTCGCGGTCGGTGTCCTGGCGGTGGCGGTCGCGGTGGCCTGGTGGACAGGCGGTTCCGTTCCGCGCCACCTCGCCGTGACCGGTGGGATCGGCGTGGCCGTGGCCGCCGTCAACGGGTTCCAGGTGTGGTTCTGGGACCTGCTCGTGGAGGCCCGACAGGGCCAGGCCGCCCAGGCCCGGCTGGCCGCCGCCGAGGAGCGGCTGCGCTTCGCCCGCGACGTGCACGACGTCCTGGGGCACCGCCTCACCGTGATCGCGTTGAAGGCCGAACTCGCCGCCCGGCTCGCCCCGGTCGACCCGGAACGGGCCGGGCGGGAAGCCGCCGAGGTGCAACGGATGGCCGCCTCCGCGCTGAGCGAGGTACGGGAGACCGTGCACGGCTACCGGGCCGTCGACCTCGACGAACAGCTCACCGCGGTGGTGGGGGTGCTGCGCTCCTGCGGGGTGCGGTGCACGGTTCTGCCACTGCCGGCGGACCTGCCGCAGCCGGCCGCCACCGAACTGGCGGCGGTGCTGCGCGAGGCGAGCACCAACGTGCTGCGGCACAGCCGGGCGGACTGGTGTCGGATCCGCATCGATCGGGAGGATGACGTGGCCAGGATGACGGTGGCCAACGACGGCGCCGACAACCGTGGCCCGGACGCGCACAGCCACGGCCTGCGAGGGCTGGCCGACCGGCTCGCCGCTGCCGGGGGCGAGTTGCGGGTACGCCGGGAGGACGCGATCTTCACCCTCGAAGCCACCGTGCCGGCGCCGTCGTGATCCGCGTCCTGCTCGCCGACGACGAGGACCTGATCCGGGTCGCCGTCGCCGCGCTGCTCGGCCTGGAGCCGGACATCGAGGTGGTGGCACACGCCGCCGACGGGACGACAGCAGTCACCGCGGCGCTGGCGCACCGTCCGGACGTGGCAGTGGTGGACCTGGAGATGCCCGGCCTGGACGGCATCGCGGTAGCCGCCGAGCTGACCCGGGTCCGACCCGACTGCGCGGTGGTCGTGCTGACCGGCCACGGTCGTCCCGGGCACCTGCGCCAGGCGTTGACCGCCGGCGCCCGCGGGTTCCTGCCCAAGGGCTCGCCGGGTGGGGCGCTCGCCGACGTGATCCGCCGGGTGCACGCCGGGGGTCGCTACGTCGACCCGTCGCTGGCCGCCGACGCGTTGACCCTGCCCCCGTGCCCGCTGACCCCTCGGGAACTGGAGACGCTCCGGCTGGCCGAGGTCGGTGCCCCGGTTGCGGTGATCGCCCGTCGGGTGCACCTGTCCACCGGCACCGTGCGCAACCACCTCTCCGCCGCCGTGCAGAAGCTCGGCGCCGCCGACCGGGCCGAGGCGGTGCGCACCGCCCGGGACAACGGCTGGCTCTGACGGCGTCAGCAGCGGCTTGCCCGGCTAACGTGTCGGGGTGCGTACGGTGGAACTGGTCTGCTCGCCCGGCCTGGAGGTCGCGGTCCGGGCGGTCTGGGGCCGGCTGGCCGCCGCCGGGTTGCCCAGCCTGGCCCGCAACATCCATCCGACCAACCGGCCGCACCTCACCCTCGCCGCCGTCGACGAGTTCCCGCCGGGGGTCGAGCACCGCCTGGCCGAGTTGTTCGACGCCGCGTTGCCGGTGCCGGTGACGCTCGACCGGGTCGTCGTCCTCGACGGCAGCGCCCCACTGGTCTGGCTCGTCCGACCCACTCCGGCGCTGACCGCGCTGCACGCCGCCGTCTGGGACGTTCTCGCCGAGGCCGGCGGACACCGCCCGTGGCATGCGCCCGACGCATGGGTGCCGCACCTGAGTCTGGCTCTGCGGTTCCGCAACGCGGACCTGCGGCTGGCCCGTGCCGTCACCGGTGGGCAGCGCCCGACGGGCGACTTCGACGCCGCCCGCAGCTACGACGGCACGGACCGGTCGGTGACCGCGCTGGCCGGGCGCGGTTGAGGTCGTTCCACGTCGTCCCGCACCTCAGTTGCTGCCCCCGCCCCCACCGCCGTCGCCGCCTCCGCCTCCGCCGTCGCCCCCGCCACTGAACTCGCCGCCACCACCACCGCCGCCCGCACCGCCGGCGTAGCCGTGGCGGCCGTCGATGAAGGGCAGGTCGCCGCGAATGCCGGGTGGCTTGGGCCGCTTGCCCGGCCCGGCGAGGTGTTGCAGGCAGACCCGGCCGGAGACCGGGAAGCATTCGCCACGGCCTCCGCAGTCGGCCAGGTAGCGGTTGCCATCGTGGATGTGCAGTTCCTGGTCCACCCGGAACAGCAGCGGAAGGCCGGTCGGGCCACAACCCTCGTCCCGCCGGCCGTGGCCCAGCGTGGCGAGCAGGAGAGGCCCGCGATTGGTGGTGGTCGAGTCGTCGCTCGCCGCGAACGTCGGTCGGTGGTGCGTAGAGCCCCCGAACGCGGCGTCGCAGAAGGTGGCGTAGTCCCGCGCGTGGAGGGTCAGCTCCTGCCACAGGTCGTCCACGACCACCGAGGGCATGGACAGCTTCGCGTTGGGCTGGCGGGCGATGATCCGGAACCACTGCCGGGTCGCGGTCTCGACGAGAACGAGGTCGTCGTCGCTGAGATGGGGATACCGGTTTCGTAGATGGTGTCGCCCGCTGGCAGGAAACCGCAGGTCGGACACGGCGCGGAGTCGGCGAGGGGTGCGGTCGCTTCTGAACTTCGTCCAGATCATCCGGTGACTTCCATCCGCCCGCGCTGCGGGCGCTAAGGCCCCGACCTGCCGAAGTGGCGTCGTGGCTCCTTCAGAGTAGGGCAGTAGGCAAGCACCTCACCGACGCCTGTCAGGCAGGGCTGTACGCGGTGGCCAGCGCCATCGCCCATGCGATCGCGCAGCCCGACGCCGTCGATGTCAACGAGATCATCATGCGGTCCACCGCGCAGGGCTGAACACGTACGAGGAGGAGAACGATCATGAGTGAAGCGCTTGAGATGACGACATTCCGGCTCGTCCCCGGCCTCACCGGCGCCGACTTCGTCAGAGCCAACAGGGACATCGACGACTACCTACGACGCCAGCCGGGCTTCCGCTGGCGCCGCATCACCGAGACCGATGATGGCACGATCACCGACATCGTCGCCTGGGACTCGGTCGCGGACGGCCGGCGCAGCGCGTCAGGGATCATGACCAAGATGGCCGACTCGCCGGTGCACGCGACCATCGACCACGCCACCGTCGACTTCCGGATCGTCCCGGTGCTGCACGAGGTCACCTGATCGTGGCGGCCGTTTGGTTCGAGCCAACACCCGCACCGCTGGTGCGCCGCCACCGCCGGGCATGATGAGGCGATGACCGCAGGCACCGAGGGGCGGGGGATGGCCGAGCTGGCCGCTTTGCTGGCCGACGGCACCCGGGCCGGCATCTGTGTCGCGCTGCTCGACGGGCGGGCGTGGACCGCCGGCGAGCTCGCCCGCCGTGCCGGTGTCGCCCAGTCGACGGCCAGCGACCACCTCACCCGCCTGGTCCGGGGTGGACTGCTGGTCGAGGAACGGCAGGGCCGGCACCGCTATCTGCGGCTGGCCGGGCCGTCGGTGGCCCAGCTGATCGAACACCTGGCCGGACATGCCCCGCCCCCATCCGCGCCGACCGGCTCGTTGCGCGCGGCGACCGCCACCGCCGCCCTGGCGTACGCCCGGACCTGCTACGACCACCTGGCCGGGCGACTCGGCGTGCTGATGTATGACGCGCTGCTGGCCGGCGGACGATTGGACCGGTCCAGTGGGTTGGCGTTGACGGCGGACGGGTGGGCGTGGGCGACTGAACTGGGCGTACCAGTGCACCTGCTGCGCACCGGTCGACGCCCGGTGGTCCGGGACTGCCTGGACTGGACCGAGCGCCGTCCGCACCTGGCCGGAGCGCTCGGCGCGGCGCTTTGCCGCCGGTTCACCGATCTGGGCTGGATCAGCCAGGGCATCGGTCGCTCCATCCGTCTCACCCCCACCGGCCGCGTCGCCCTCGCCGAAACCCTGGATGTCCCCGACGGCACCCTCGCCCCCGCACCTTCCTCGGTACCCAGCAGCGGCCGAGCCTGACTCGCAGCGGCAGCCGGCGGGGCACCACATCCTGGACAACGCCGTTGAGTTAGGGCTATGGCCGGCGGTCAACCCCCTGCTGGATAACGGGGTCCTGTGTAGATCAACGTGCGTCGAGCAACAGGACCACGCCGATCTTGCAATTGCCGTCGCCAACATTGGTGGATATGCCCCTTACATCGGGAGGGAGACTGCGAGATCGCGGAGCAGAGTCAGCTCGCCCCGTCGATCATGAAGTTGTGGTGCCTGATTCGGCGCTTTACGCGCGCTTTGTCACCCACCACAACTCCATGATCGACGGGGCGGGGCGG
>NZ_JBDPLX010000033.1:0-51048 GCF_039871815.1 Micromonospora sp. B9E7 | reverse complement strand
GGGGGCGGGTGGGGGTGAGGGCGGCGGGTGGGGGTGAGGGCGGCGGGTTAGGGGGTGGTGGGCCAGGTGGGGGTGCGGCCGGTTTGGGTCAGGAGGTAGGCCAGGTCGAGCGGCGGGGCCAGGTCGGGTGTGGGGGTCGGAGCGGGGTGGGCAACCGGGTCGGCGAAGACGCCCATCTTGCGGGCGGTGGGGCCCAACTGCTCCACCAGCGTGTGCAGCTCGGCCACCGCCTCCGGGGCCGGGTGGTACGGCTGGCCGGTGGCGACCGCGAGATCCCAGCCGTGCACTGTCAGGTCCAGCAGGGCCATGCCGCCGATGACGGACTGCGGCATGGGCATACGCGGTGACATGCCCTCCACGCTGGACGGGTCCGACCAGGCGGCGATCAACCGGCCGGTCTCCACCTCAAAGCGGTCCCGCCAGCCGTCGCCCAGGTGGTCGGGCTTCTCGGCCCACTCCACCTGTCGCTTCTGGGCCAGATCCTGAAAGTTGACCACCACCTGGAAGAGATGGTTGAGCAGATCACGGACCAGGTAGTCACTGCACGGTGTGGGCCGGTCCAGTTGGTCGTCGGAGATGCCCCGTACGACATCGACGGTTCGCGGCGCGGCGGCCGCCAGCAGCTCGCTAGTCTGAGTGGACATAGGGCCAGCGTATGAGGGTGGTCTTGAACAAATGCGACAGCGACCGCGTGGCGACAGCCGGGGAATTCTCGACCCCGGGCGCCTGCTGCGCGAGATGCGCTTCCGCCGACACCTGCCGGCGGAGTCGCTACGTCCGTGGGTCGAGCACTACTGGTTGATCGACTGGGCGTTGAGCGCGCCGTTCGAGCAGCGGGTCGTGCCGCACCCGGCGGTGAACGTGGTGTTCCTACGGGACGACGACGGGCCCGAGTCCGGCGAGGTGGCCGGGGTGGGTCACGACCTGTTCCGGATCACGCTCAACGGCGTCGGCCGGGTGTCCGGGGTGCAGTTCCGCCCCGGCGGCTTCCACCCGTTCTGGCGGCGCTCGGTCAGTGAGCTGACCGGCCGTAGGGTGCCGCTGCCCTTCGGCCGGCTGACCCACCCGGACGTCCCGGTGGGCGCGGGCACGTTCCCGGGAGCACCCACCTCGGCGGCCGGCGACGACGAGCGCTGCCGGGCGCTGGACACCCTCCTCACCGCCTGGCGGCCGGAGCCGGACCCGATGGCCGAGGAGGCCACCCGGCTGGCCGAGGCGATCCGTACCGACCGGACGGTGCTGCGGGTCGGCGACTTCGCCGCGCGGCACGACGTTCCGGTCCGCCGGTTGCAGCGGCTCTTCATGGAGTACGTGGGGGTCGGGCCGAAGTGGGTGATCCGCCGCTACCGGCTCCAGGAGGCCGTCGAACAGGCTGCTGGTGGCCCGCTGAGCTGGGCTGACCTCGCCGCCGACCTCGGCTACAGCGACCAGGCCCACCTGGTCCGAGACTTCACCGCCGTGGCCGGGGTGTCCCCTGCCGCGTACGCCCGCTCGGTGCGTTGAGGAAGCCGAGACAGCTGACAGATCAGCGACGGCGCAGGACGACCACGGCGACGTCGTCCTGGATCTCCGGTGGGGCCAGCTCCACCAGCAGCCTGTCACAGAAGCGGTCCAGGTCGTCGTCGACCGTGGCGGAGAGCGCGGCGAGCGCGGCCATCCCCTCGTCGATGGTGGCGTCCCGTCGCTCGATCAGCCCGTCGGTGTAGAAGACCAGCGTGGCCCCGGCCGGCAGCACGAACTCCAGGTCGGCCGGGCGCGGGGCACGGACGCCGAGCAGCGGCGCGGAGTGCTGCACGAACTCGACCTTGCCGTCCATGATCATCAATGGGGGAAGGTGCCCGGCACTGGCCAGCCGGACCCGTCCGGTCGGTGGGTGCAGCAGCAGTACGCAGAGCGTGGCCAGCTCGTTCGGCAGCAGTGTCCGCATCAGCTCGTTGACCCGGTGCAGGATCTCGCCGGGCTGGTGCCCCTCGACCGCGTACGCCCGCACCGCGTGCCGCAGTTCGGCCATCACGGTCGCCGCGTGCAGTGAGTGGCCGGCGACGTCGCCGATCGCCAGCAGCAGGTGCCCGTCGAGCATCACCAACTCGTAGAAGTCGCCACCCACCTCGGTCTGGGCGCTGGCCGGCTCGTAGCGCACTGCGAGGTCGAGGCCGGCCACGGTGGGCAGCCCGCGCGGGAGCAGGCTGCGTTGGAGGGTGACCGCGATCCGGTGCTCCTCGTCGAACGAGCGCTGCGCCTCCACGGCCGCCGCCACCGCCTGAGCCAGTTGCTTGAGCACCGGGGTCCGCGCGGTCTGGGTGGCGGTCGGGACCACCACGTACAGCGGGGCCCGGTCCTCGCGCAGCCGGGCGGCGGCGACCGTCACCGTGTCGTCCGCCGGCCAGTCGACGAGCGCCCAGTCCGCCGGGGCCTCCACCCGCACCGTGGCGCCGGTGGGCACCCCGGTGTCGTCGACGACCCACGGCACCACGGCGGCCACCGCGCCGGGACCGGCGCAGACGCCGGCGAGGCAGTCGCCGTCGAAGGTCTCGGCGATCACCGCCGCCGGGCTCTTGAAGATCTGGGCGGCGCCCTCGGCGGCGGCCTCCAGCAGGCGCGCGAAGGTCGGCGCGGCGTGCACGGCAACGGTCGTGTCGGCCAACCCGAGCAACCGTTCGGCGAGCAGTTCGGCGCGCTGCCGGGCCTGGTAGTAGCGCAACACCGCCCGGGTGGTGGCGATCAGCTCCTCGGGCTCGATCGGCTCGGTCAGGTACGCGTCCGCACCCCGGGTCAGCCCCTGGGCGCGGTCGGCCACGTCCACGGCGTGCGCCGACACATGGATCACCGGCATCACCGGATGCCGCGCCTTGATCTGTTCGCAGACCTCGTAACCGCTCAGGTCGGGCAGCCGGACGTCGAGAACCACCAGGTCGATCCGATCCACCTCGACCCGAGCCAACGCCTCGGCGCCGTTCTCGGCCTCCAGCACGGTGAACCCGGCCCGGGTCAGCCAGCTGACCAGCAGGTAACGCTTGGTACGACTGTCGTCGACCACCAGGATGGTTGTCGGCACGCCGTCCACGCCGTCACGCCCCACCTGTGGGCAGGGAGACCGTGAACGTGCTGCCTTCGCCCGGCCCGCTGGTCAGCTCCAGCGTCCCGCCCAGCAGCGTCACCAACCGCCGGGCGTACGGCAGACCGAGGCCGGTGCCGCCGACCCGGGTGGCACCGGGCACCTGGTAGAACTCCTCGAAGATCCGGTCGTGCAGCTCGGGAGCGATGCCCGGCCCGGTGTCGCTGACCTCGAACTTCCACCGGTCATCCTGCCGGTGGGCTCGCAGTCGCACCTCGCCGCGCTCGGTGAACTTCAACCCGTTGTGCAGCAGGTTGCGCAGCACCTGGCCGAGCAGCACCTCGTCGGTGCGCAGCAGGGCCGGCGCGGCCGGCTCCTCCACGACCAGCTCCACGTCCGGTCGGGTGGCCAGCGCGCGCAGCGTGCCGCGCAGTTGACCGAAGACCGGGCGCAGGTCGACGTCGGCCAGGTCCGGTTCGATCCGGCCGGACTCCGCCTTGGCCAGGTCGAGGAGTTCGTTGACCAGGCCGAGCAGGTCCGCGGCGGAGGAGCGGATCAGATCGACCTGGCGGCTCTGCTCGTCGGTGAGCGGGTCGGAGGCGGAGTCGGTGAGCAACCGCCCCAGGCCGATGATCGCGGTGACCGGGGCGCGCAGCTCGTGGCTCACGTTGGCCAGGAACCGACTCTTCGACTCACTCGCGGCACGGAGTTGGGCCGACTTCTCGTCCAGCTCGGCGTAGAGCGCGACGACGCCGCGGTTGGTCTCTTCCAGCTCCTCGGTGAGCTGGTTGTAGAGCGCCAGCACACCGCGGTTGGTCTCGGCCAGCTCCTCGTTCAGCACGGCCAGCTCGTCGCGCTGGCTGCGCACCTCGTCGAGTGCGGCGATGAGCTGCCCGTTCTGCACGGTCAGCTCGTCCAGCGCACTGCCCGGCGCGGTACGGCCGAGTTCGGTACGGAACTCGGCGAGCCGCTCCGGGGTCGGCGTCGGCGCGTTGGCCGGGACTCGTCGGGACATCCTTACGACCGTAACCCCCTCGACGGTCGACACGCTCAGTGTGTCAACCAGTCGGGACACCGCGCCGGACTGTGGCTCGTATCGGCCGTCCGGCAGCGGGGCCACCGGGGCCAGGTCGGCGCGCAGGTGGAACCGGCCGTCGGCACCCGCGTCGACGTGGAACGAGACGTCCGCTCCTCCGGTCGTCCGCAGCAGATCCCGGGCGACCTCACTGAGCGCGGTGGCGATCCGAACCTGGTCCTGGTGTTCGAGGCCCACCACGGCGGCCACCTCGCGGCCCCGCTGACGGATCACGAAGATGTCCTGCTCGACCCGCAGCGCCATCTGGAGCAGCGGCAGCGCGGGCCCGCTCATGCCCAGGACCTCGCGACCAGTACGCAGGCGTCGTCACGGCGCACACCGGCGTCACGGAGCAGGGTCGCCGCCATGACCAACGGGGATCGCTCGGCCAGGCCCGGGTAGTCGGCCATCCGCCACCGGTCGACCACCCCGTCGCTGTGCATCACCAGCCGGGCGCCAGGACCGAACGGGTAGTCGTACTCCCGGATGGTCGGCCGTTGGTGGCCGGCGATGCCGGGCAGCGACACCAGCCCTCGACGGCGGCCGTCACCCTCGACGACCACGCCGGCGATGTTGCCCAGGCCGGCGTAGTGCAGCACGCCAGCCTCCGGCATCAGCTCGCCGACGGCGAGCGCGGCGCCCCGGGTGTGCGACATGCTCCGGTGCAGGTGACCGACCACCGTCGCCGGTGGGCCGGCGGGGGCGTCGCGGAACGCGGCCAGCGCCGCGTCGGTGGCGGCCCCGGCCAGCGGGCCGTGCCCCAACCCGTCGCTGACCAGCACCTGGTGCCGCCCGTCGACGACCCGGACGGCATAGCCGTCACCGCTGATCGTCTCGCCGGTCAACGGCCGGGTGAGAGCACCGGCCCAGGACGGCTGTGCCGCCTCGGCCGGCCAGACCTGCACGGCGAGGACGGTGCCCCGGCCGGGCAGCGAGTATCCGTCGAACCAGCTGGCCTGTCGCACGATGGCACCCAGACCGATGCCGAGCGTGCCGGTGGTGGAGTGCCCGTCGCGGGACGAGACGGTCAGGTCGGCCATCCCGGGCCCGGAGTCGATGGCGACCAGTTCCACACCGGCCTGCCCGGCGCGGCGTACCGGCCGGAGCAGCAGGACACCGTCGTCGGCGTGCTTGACCAGGTTGCTGGTCAACTCGGCCGCGACGATGGCGAGATCGGCGATGCGCGCCGCACCCATCTCCACCTGCGCGCCGAGACGTTCGGCGGCACGCCGGACGGCGCTCGCCGCGCTGCTGGCCTCCACCCGGAACCAGATGCCACTGTCGGTGACCGCGTCGGCGTTCACCTGGACCACTTGGTGACCGTGATCCGCGTGCCGGTCTCCGCCGACGTCTCGATCTGGAACTCGTCCACCAGGCGTCGCGACCCGCTGAGGCCGAGGCCGAGGCCGCCGCCGCTGGTGTAGCCGTCGGTCATGGCCAGGTCGAGGTCGGCGATGCCCGGCCCGGAGTCGGCGAACACGATCTGCACGCCCTTGCGTCGGCCGTTGTCCACGACCGTCACCTCGACCGAACCGCCGCCGCCGTACACCAGGGTGTTGCGGGCCAACTCGCTCGCCGCGGTGACCACCTTGGTCTGGTCGACCAGGGACAGCTTGCTGGCCACCGCCACGGCGCGGACCAGCTGCCGGACACGCACCACGTCCTCATCGCTGCGGACCGACTGCGCCTGTGGCTGGCCCAGGTCGACGCCCGCGGTCACGGCGTGGCCGTCTCGGCGTCCGGATCGTCGTCGAGCTGGTAGTCGAGCTCGTCGGCGTGGGCCGCCGCGATCAGCTCCATGCCGCGCTCGACGTTCAGCGCGGTACGGATGCCGTTCAGCGACAGCCCGAGTTCGACAAGGGTGATGGCCACGGCGGGACGCATCCCGACCACCACCGTCTCGGCGTCGAGCACCTTGGAGATCGACGCGATGGTGGAGAGCATCCGCCCGACGAAGGAGTCGACGATGTCCAGTGCGGTGATGTCGATGATGACGCCGTGGCATCCGGTGGCGACGATCCGCTCGGCCAGGTCCTCCTGAAGCTGGACCGCCGTCTGGTCGGACATGTCGAGCTGGATGGAGACGAGCAGGATGTCCCCGATCTTGAGGATCGGCACCCTTTCCATCAGGCGTCCCGGCGCGGCTGGCGACGGGCGGTCTCCACCCCGTTGAGCCGCAGCACGTGGCGCAGCGCGTCGGCGAGGCTCGCCTTGGTGGCGATGTCGCCGAACTCGATCCCGAGCGCCACGATGGTCTGCGCGATCTGCGGGCGGATGCCGGAGATGATGCAGTCGGCGCCCATCAGCCGGGCGGCCACCACGGTCTTCAGGATGTGCTGGGCGACCTGGGTGTCCACCGCCGGTACGCCGGTGATGTCGATGATCGCGTACGGCGAGCTGGTGTCGACCAGGGTCTGCAGCAGCCGTTCCATGACGACCTGGGCCCGGGCCGAGTCCAGGGTGCCGACCAGCGGCACGGCGACGACGCCCTCCCAGAGCTTGACCACCGGGGTGGAGAGTTCGAGCAGCTGCTCCGCCTGGTCGGCGATCAGGCTTTCCCGGGTCCGGACGAAGCTCTCGAAGGTGAACAGGCCCATCTCGTCGACGAGCTTCGAGAAGGAGACGTAGTCGTGCAGCGCGTTCGGGCCACCGGCCTCCTGCACCAGCTCGGCCAGCACGTCCTTCAGCGCGAAGATGCTGATCGTGGTCTCGGTGGCGGAGAAGCCCTGCCGGGCCCGGCCACGGGACAGCTCGGAGAGCGCGGCGCGCAGTTCGGCGGCGCTGTCGGCGGACAGGTCGATGGTGCCCTGCTCGCTGGTGGTGACGATGGCACGGTGCAGGTCCTCGACCTGACGGCGCAACTCGGCCTGGCTCAGCCGGCCCCGCAACGAACTGGTGACGATCTCGGTCCACCGAGTCGTGACCCGTTCGGCCTGCCCGCCGAGCAGCGCGGCAAGCCGACCACTTTCTTCGGTGCTCAACGCCATTTCGAACCCCCTTGACCTGGACCGGGCGGACTCTATCACCGGGGACTGATCAACTACTTGCCCCATAGCAACGGAATGACGATGACCACCGGATGCCGGCTCCCGTTCTGCGTTCGACCCCGGTCGTGGGATACCGTTCCCCCGATAACAGGAGGTCTGGCGAATGTCCTTGACGGTGCACACGGAACAGCGCGGCGACGTGGTCGTCGTGTCGGTGGCGGGCGAGCTGGACATGGCCACCGCACCGCAGCTTCAGGACCAGATCACCGACCTGCTCGACAAGGGCCGCAGCCGGCTGGTGTTCGACCTGGCGGACGTCTCGTTCTGCGACTCGACCGGTCTGTCGGTCTTCGTCCGCGCCAAGAACAGCTGCGACGAGGCCGGCGGCGTGGTCCGGCTGGCCGCACCGCAGCGGGGAGTGCTGCGCATCCTCGAGGTGAGCGGGCTGGTCGAGGTGCTGCACACCTATCCGACGGTGGACGAGGCAGTCGCCGGCGAATCGACGCCAGCCTCCTCCTGACCGCAGCCGTTCCTCACTCGTCCTCGACGTAACGGGGACGAGCGATCGCCATGCCCGCCGTGGTCTGCACGGCGAGAGCGCCCAACAGGAACCCGATCGGGGCGGTCCAACCGCCGGTGGCCTCGTAGAGGATGCCGACCATCAGCGGGCCGAGGGCGGCGATCACGTAGCCGGTGCTCTGCGCGAACGCGGAGAGCGCGACGGTCCCCTCGGCGGTGCGGGCGCGCAGACCGATCGCGGTCAGGATCATCGGGAACGCCCCCTGCCCGATGGCCAGCAGCGCGACCCAGAGCAGCGCGGCACCGCGCGGAGCCAGCGCCAACCCCAGGTAGGCCAACGCCGACGCGGTGGTCAGCCCGAGCACCAGCGGGCGCAGGCTGCCCAGCCGGCCGGCCAGGGTGGGCATCAGCAGCGCGATCGGCACGCCGAGCGCGGTCACGCCGGCGAGCAGCAGCCCGGCCGACTCCGGCTGGTAGCCGGCGTCGCGGAACAACTGGGCCAACCAGCCCATGATCGCGTACCCGCTGAGCGACTGCGCCCCGAAGTAGACGGCCATCGCCCAGCCGAGCCGGGTCCGCGCCGGCCGGATCCGCGCCGTCGCGGCGGCGACCGCCGTCGGGGTCGCCCGCCGCGCGCCCGTCCGGGTCCGCAGCGCCAGCGGCACCCACGGGAGTACGGCCACCGCGGCCATCGCGGCCCAGATGCCGAGCCCGGCCCGCCAGGACCCGAAGGCGTGCGCGATAGGCACCGCGGTGGCGGCGGCCACCGTCGTGCCCACGGTCAACGCCATCGTGTACGCCCCGGTGACCAGGCCGGTGCGGTGTGGGAAGTGCTGCTTGACGAGCATCGGCAGCAGGATGTTGGCGACCGCGATCCCGGACAGCGCCAGCGCGCTGGTGAGCACGAAGATCCAGGTCGAGTCGGTGACGACCCGGAGCACCTGACCGACGGCGAGGGCGAGCATGGCGACCACCAGCACCCGGGCCGGCGCCACCCGGCGTACCAACCACGGGGTGAGCGCGCCGAGACCGGCGAACGCGATGGTCGGCAGGGTGGTGACCAGACCGGCGGTGGCACCGGAGAGGCCCAGCCCGTCGCGGACCTCGTCGAGCAGCGCGCCGAGGCTCGTCACCACGGCCCGCAGGTTGACCGCGACCAGCAGCATTCCGACCAGCACGAGCGCGCCACCGGTCGCCGGGTGCGTCCGCCGGCCCGCACCGGGTTCCCGCGGCACGCGGGTGTCGACGGCGGCGGGAGCGGGCGGAGCCGGAGCGGCGGTGGGTGGCGGGGTCATGACCTCTAACCTACAATCATGGGATGAATTTGGGACCGGTGATGTAACCAGTGCCACCGTCGGTTGATTTCCGCTCCGCACCGCCGGTGCCGCCTCGCGGCCAGCCCGCCGTGCCACCCCGCGGCCACCGGGTCCGGCAGACGATCGAACAGCTCCGCGCTCGGATCCTCGGCGGCGAGTGGCCGGTCGGCGGGCGCATACCCACCGAGCCGCAGCTGGTCGCCGCGCTGGGCGTCGGCCGCAACACGGTCCGCGAGGCGGTCCGCGCACTGGTGCACGCCGGGGTGCTGGAGTGCCGGCAGGGCTCCGGCACGTACGTGATCTCCACCGACGAGCTGGCACCGGTGGTGGCCCGCCGCCTCGGCGACGACCGGATGACCGAGGTGATCGAGGTACGCCGCGCCTTCGAGGTCGAGGCCGCCCGGCTCGCCGCGCTGCGGCGTACACCTGAGGACCTGGCGACGCTCGACGGCGCGCTTGCCGAGCGCGAGGCCGCCTGGCACGGCGGCCGGGTCGAGGCGTTCGTCGAGGCCGACGCGGCGCTGCACACGGCGGTGGTCGCCGCCGCGCACAACGCCATGCTCGCCGAGCTGTACGCCTCGGTCGGCAGCGCCCTGCGCAGCACTGTCGCCCAGGCGATGGGCGACGCGCTCACCCCTGAGCGCTACGTCGACCACAGCCGACTGGTCGAGGCGATCCGGGCCGGCGACCCGGGCCGGGCGGCACTCGAAGCTGGCGCTTTCCTGGAGCCCGCCGAACGGGCATAGGTTGTCCCCGACAGAAAAGCGGACACCTCGGGAGTACGGATGCTCAAGGGCTTCAAAGACTTCATCATGCGCGGCAACGTCGTCGACCTGGCGGTCGGTGTCGTCATCGGCGCCGCGTTCACGGGCGTGGTCACCGCCCTCACGAACTCGTTCCTCAAGCCGATCATCAAGCTGGTCGGCGGCGGGGAGGACCAGTTCGCCGGCCAGTGGGAGATCAGCAAGGGCAACTACATGGACTGGGCGGGGTTCATCAACGCCCTGATCACGTTCCTGCTCACCGCGGCGGTGCTCTACTTCTTCGTGGTGTTCCCGATGAACAAGCTCGCCGAGCGGCGGCAGCGGGGCGAGGAGCCGCCGCCTGCGGCGCCGAGCGAGGAGGTCAAGCTGCTCACCGAGATCCGGGACGCGCTGGTCTCCGCCGGTCACACCACCCCGGGCCAACAGCGTGGGGCGCTGGACGACGTGCTGGGCCGCCGGACGGAACCGCCGACGCAGCGCTGACCCGATCGGATGCACATCGGCCCCTGCGGGAATCCCGCAGGGGCCGCACCTTCTCGTACGTGTGTTCGATAGAGTCCCGCCATGGAGCAGCGGAAGCACTGGTGGAACGGGAAGTGGGGGCGGCTGGCCCGGCGGGACGTCTTCCTGCGGGTGGACGCCAACCGGTGGCACGTCGAGCAGCGCGCCGGCGGGGCCGAGGGCATTTCCCGGTTCTACGAGTACGGCAGTGCGGACGAGGCCGAGGACACCGTCCGGGCCCTCCTCGACGGCCCGGACACCTGGCGGGAGCTGTCCCCCCGCCCACCGGGCAGCTGGACCCTCCCGAACAGCTGAGCGGGCGGGCCGTGGAGGCGGTATTGCTTTCGACGGCTATGACTCTGAGGCATAAATATGACTCAGAGTCATAACGCTCTCCGGACCATCTCCGCCAGGCCCGCCTCCGGGCCTCCAGGCCGCTGCTCTGGGACAAGGTGCCGGCCCACGCCGAGGCTGCGGCTGCCGCTGAGCGCCCGGGCGGGTGGAGCCGGCCGAACGGCGGGCAGGCAGGCGCGGACGGGCGGCGTTTAGCGGCGCGCCGCCCTGGGAACCGCAGCGGGATGGACCAGCAGGACGAGCAGCAGGCGACCATCTCGCGGATCACCACCGGGATGCCGGTGATCGACTCAGCCGGCACCGAGGTCGGCACCGTGGACCTCGTCCAGCGGGGCGACCCGAACGCGGTGACCGTCCAGACATCGACCGCCGACCCGGGCAGCAGCCTGGACGAGCTGATCGAGGCGACTGCGGTCGAGGAGCCGGACGTTCCGGCCGACCTGGCGGCACGACTGCTGCACAGCGGCTATCTGAAGGTCTCGACCGACCTGACCCGCACCGGGGCGGTCTACGTACCGGCCGACCGGATCGGGTCGGTGGCCGATGGCCGGGTCCTCTTGGCCGTCGGGGTGGCCGATCTGCCGCCCGAGGAGTGACCCCACCGCCCTGATCGACTCGGGTTCACGGAAATCGGGGTGTCCGCAGCCTCGGGACAGCCCGACTTCATGAAACCCGAGTGGATCTTTCCCGCGCGGCAGGGGCGGGCTGCTCCGGCGCTGCGGGTTGGTCGGGCGCTGCGGGTTGGTCGGGCGCCGCGACGGCGGGTGGGCGGCGGTGGAAGAGCAACAGCATCAGGCAACCGGCGGCCAGACCCCAGAACGCGCCGCCCACGCCGATCAACGTCACCCCGGAGGCGGTCACCACGAAGGTGACCACTGCGGCCTCCCGGGTCGTCGGGTCGGCGACCGCCGAGGCGAGCGCGGTCGCGAGGGCGCCCAGCAGGGCCAGCCCGGCGACCGCCTCGATGAGGATCGGTGGGGCGACCGCGACAAGCGCGGTGGCCGCTCCGGCGCCCAACCCGAGCAGAGCCAGCCCGAGGCCGGCGGTGACCGAGGCGACCCACCGGCGCTCCGGGTCCGGGTGCGCGTCGGGGCTGGCGGCGAGCGCGGCGGTGATCGCCGCGAGGTTCACCGCGTGCCCGCCGGCCGGGGCGGCGAGCAGGCTGGCCAGGCCGGTGGCCCGCAGGGCGGCGCCGAACGGCGGCCGGTAGCCGTAGCCGACCAGTACGGCCATGCCGGGTACGTTCTGCGCGGCCATGGTGACCAGGAACAGCGGAAGGGCCAGTCCGACCAGCGCGGACGCGTTCCAGGCGGGCATGGTCAGCGTGACCGACGGGATCAGCGCGGCACCGGTCAGACCGGCCGGCGGCGCGGTCAGCGCGATCGCCGCCACCGCGACCACCAGCGCGCCGGGCACCGCCCAGCGGCGGGCGAACCGGTGCAGCAGCAGCCAGGCCACCACCACCGGCCCGGCCACCAGGGGCAGCTCGACAAGTGCGCGGACCGGGGCGGTGCACAGCGGCAGCAGCACCCCGGCGAGCATCGCGCCGGCCACCGGCTTGGGGATGGCGGCCACCGCGCGGCCCAGTGGCGGAAACAGCCCGGCCGCGACGATCAGCACCCCGGAGACGAGGAAGGCGCCCACCGCGACCGGCCAACCGCCCGGGGGTGGCCCGGTCGCCACCAGCAGCGCCGCGCCCGGTGTGGACCAGGCCACGCTCATCGGTATCCGGTGCCGCCAGCCCAGCCAGGCGGCGGCGAGCCCGCACGCCACGCAGAGGGCGAGCAGGCCGGAGGCGGCCTGCGCGTCCGACGCGCCGGCCGCGCGCAGTCCGGCCAACACCACCGTGAACGAGCTGGCGAAGCCGACCAGCGCGGTCACCACACCCGCCAACAGTGGTTGCACACGCCCGGCCATCCCACCCCCACGACTGTTCCGTTTACGGAACGACAGCGTGTAGCACCATAGTCGGGTGCCGCAGCCACCACCAGCCCGTCGCCCGGGCCTCGACGTGGATCCCGTCGTCGTCGGCCGCCGGGTCCGCGCCCTACGCGAGGAGCGGGGCATCTCGCTCTCCACACTGGCCCGGCTCGCCGGTGTCGGAAAGGCCACCCTCTCCGGCCTGGAACACGGCACCCGCAACCCCACCCTGGAGACGCTCTGGGCGGTCACCGCGCAGCTCGGCGTGCCGTTCACCGCCCTGCTGGCCGAACCGGCGGCCGAGCCGATCGTGCACGGCACCGCCGTCACCGCCACCCTGCTGGAGGTGTTCACCGACACCGACGCGACCTACGAGCTGTACCGGATGCGCGTCGCGCCGGGCGTCGTGCAGACCTCCCCCGCCCACCAACCAGGTGTGACCGAACACATCACCGTCTTCGCCGGAGTGCTGCGCGCCGGGCCGGCCGACGCACCGCTGACCGCCCCGGCCGGTGGCCACCTCCGCTGGGTGTCCGACGTGCCGCACAGCTACGCGGCGGTGGGTGACGAGGAGGTCGCCGCCAGCCTGCTGCTGCGCTACCCGCGCCGCTGAGACCGGTTCCGACGACCCATATCTCAATCATTTTCGCCCCACGCAGTAGTGCGTAGAGACGAAGGCAGGGTCTTCTTGGCAAGCTTGACCCCATGACGCTGATCCTCCGCTCGGCCATCCTCAACGACATCGGCTTGGTGCGCACCAACAACGAGGACTCCGCCCTCGCCGGTGACCGCCTGATCGCCGTCGCCGACGGCATGGGTGGGCTGCCCGCGGGCGAGGTGGCGAGCGAGATCGTGATCCGGATCCTGGACGAGCTGGCCCCGCCCACCGACCCCGACGGTGCCGCCGACGCCCTGCGCGCCGTGGTCAGCACCGCCAACCAGCGCATCCACGCCGCCATCACCGTCGACCCGACCCGGGAAGGGATGGGCACGACGCTCACCGCGGCGCTGTTGGCCGGGGAGACGCTGGTGCTGGCCCAGGTCGGCGACTCCCGGTGCTACCTGCTGCGCGACGGGGAGCTGACGCAGCTCACCCGCGACGACACCTTCGTGCAGGCGCTGGTCGACCAGGGCACGCTCTCCCCCGACCAGGCCCGTCACCACCCGCAGCGGTCCCTGGTGACCCGGGCCGTGCAGGGCGCCGACACCCCACCGGCGATCGGGGTGCTCACCGTGGTCCCCGGCGACCGACTGCTGCTGTGCAGCGACGGGCTCTCCGACTACGTCGAGGACGACGCCATCGCGGCGGCTTTGGGCATGTACTCCGACCGCCAGCAGTGCGGCGAGCAACTGGTGAAGCTGGCCCACCACGCCGGCGCTCCGGACAACGTGACAGTCGTGGTCTCCGACGTCGTCGCGCGCTGACCCGTACGACTCACTCGGCGGTTCGTGTAACCAGCCGGTTCTGGTTCTGCTGGCCCGCAGTAGGTGGTTGTGCCATCTAGATCGCGCCGCTACTGTCCATCGGGTGGATTCCGACCGACGCGGGCAGTGGCTGCGAGGGGTGCTCGACATCTGCGTCCTGGCCCTGCTGTCCGAGGGCGAGTCCTACGGCTACCAACTGGCCCAGGCGCTCGACACGGCGGGCGTCGGGCCGATCCAGGGCGGCACGCTCTATCCCGTGCTGCTGCGCCTGCAGAAGACCGGCCTGGTCACCGCGCAGTGGCGGGAGGGCAGTGCCGGGCCGGCCCGCAAGTACTACCGGCTCACCGACGACGGGTACGCGGCGCTCCGCGCCGGCGGCAACGCCTGGCTCACCTTCGTTCGGCCGGTGAACGACATCGTCACGAAGGGGGTCACCCGGTGAACGCCGACGATTGGCTGCGGACGCTCACAGCCGAACTGCACCAGCGCCGGGTCGCGCCGGACGCCGCCCGGCACGTGGTCGCCGAGGCCGCCACACACCTGCGCGAAGGGGGCGGCGACCCCTGGGTCGTCTTCGGTCCACCCCAGCAGTACGCGGGCGCGGTCGTGGAGAGCATCGGCACCGCGCCCGGACCACGCCCCGGGCCGGTCCGGCTGCACGCGGCGGGCATCACCAAGAAGTACGGCCGGCGAACCGTGCTGCGCGACGCCACACTGACCGTCCGGGCCGGACAGATCGCCGCGGTCGTCGGCGCGAACGGCTGCGGCAAGAGCACCTTCCTCCGGATCTGCGCCGGACTGATGTCACCGGACGCCGGTGAGGTGACCGTCTCCGGGCGGCTCGGCTACTGCCCGCAGTCCGGCGGCACCGCCGACTTCCTGCTCGCCGACGAGCACTTCGTGCTCGTCGGCGCCGGTCAGGGCGTGACCCGGGGCCCGGCCCGCCGCGCCGGTCGGGCGGCGGCTCGCCAGCTCGGCTGGGAAGCGGGCGGTGACGTGCAGGCCCGTCACCTGTCCGGTGGCACCCGGCAGAAGCTCAACCTGACCATGTCCACGCTCAGCGCCCCCGACGTCCTGCTGCTCGACGAGCCGTACCAGGGGTTCGACCAGGGCACGTACGTCAACTTCTGGGATCAGCTCAGCAGGTTGCGCGACGCCGGCACGGCCGTCGTCGTGGTGACCCACCTGCTCAACCAACTCGACCGGGTGGACATCGTGCTCGACCTGACCCCGGCACGAGAGACCGAGTGGCACGCGCCCGGTCGTCAGGGAGGCCACCTGTGAACCAGCTCGTCACCGTCGCCGAGATGACCCTGCGGGAGTTGCTGCGGCGTCGAGGCGTACTCCTGCTGTTGTTGTTGATGCCGTTGACCTTCTACCTGATCCGGCGGGACGCCTACCTCGGGCAGTCGGTCCGCTCGCTGCTGCTCGGTGTGGGCTGGGCGGTGAGCACCGCCGCGCTGTTCGCCACCACCGCGGCCCGCGAGCTGGAGCCGAGGCTGCGGTTGGCCGGCTACCGCCCACACCACCTCTACCTCGGGCGGATGCTCGGCCTGTGGACCGTGGGGCTGGTCATCTCCGTGCCGTTCTTCCTGCTCCCGATGATCGACGGCGCGAGTCTGCGGTACGGCGGCCTGGCTGCGGCGTTGCTCTGTTCCGTCGCGGTGGCGGCGCCGTTCGGGATGCTGATCGGTGCGCTGCTGCCCCGCGAGTTGGAAGGCACGCTGCTGCTGCTCACCGTGGTGACGGTGCAGATGTTGATCGACCCGGCCGGGTCCGGGGCGAGGTTGACGCCGTTCTGGTCGACCCGGGAGATCGCCACCTGGGCGGTGGACCACACCGACCAGGGCTACCTCTCCCGTGGCCTGCTGCACGGGCTCGTCGTCACCGCCCTGCTGGCCCTGGGCGTGGCTGCGGTGTCCAGCGTCCGCCTGCGCCGCCGCCGGCACCTGCGACACCTGCCGGTCGGCTGACGCCGCGCTGGTCGACGCCGCGGATCGGCCCAATCCGGTTGCTGCGACCCCTGCGGCAGGCTGAGATGGGCGGATGACCATCCGCCGGGTGACCGCCGACGACCGTCTCACCACCAGCTTCCCGCTGGCCGCGTACGCCTTCGAGTCCTCGCCGCTCGGTGCCGCACGGATCGACGAGTTCCGCGACTACCTGCCCTACCAGGAGGGCAACCGGACGTTGATCGCCGAGGAGGGCGGTGCCACGCTGGCCGCCGTCTCGGCGATTCCGATGCGGCAGAACCTGCGCGGTGTGGTGCTGCCGATGGCCGGCGTCGCCGGGGTGGCGACCCATCCGCTGGCCCGCAGGCAGGGGCACGTCCGGACGTTGCTGCACCAACTTCTCGACGAGATGCGCGACGAGGGGCATCCGCTCAGCGCGCTCTATCCGTTCCGGCCCAGCTTCTACGCCCGGTTCGGCTACGTCGGGCTGCCCAAGCCGCGCCGGGCCACCTTCGCCCCGGCCAACCTGGGGTCGCTGCTCCGGGTGGACCTGCCCGGCGAGGTGGGCTGGGAACGCATCGCGGCCGGCTATCCGGCGTGGCGGGCGTTCACCGAGCGCAACCTCCAGGAACGGCACGGCTTTTCGATCTTCCCGGACTACCGGGCGGTCGGGATGCGCGACCGGGACGAGTATTGGCTGCTCACCGCCCGGGTGGGCGGGGAGGTCACCGGCGCGGTGACGTACCGGATCGACGAGTACGGCGGCACGCTGCACGGCAACGAGATGCTGTTTGTCGACCCGCTCTCCCGGACGTTGCTGTTGCAGTTCTTCGCCCGGCACGTCGACCAGATCGCGCGGGTCACCGTCCAGGTTCCGCCCGACGAGCTGCCGGAGCTGTGGCTGACCGACCTGGATGTGCACGTCGAGGCGCGGACGGCGGTACCGGGTTCGTCCGCCCCGATGGCCCGGCTGCTGTCGATGGGCGCGTTGCACGGGCTGCCCGCCGGACCCGGTCGGGTACGGGTCGAGCTGACCGGGGACCGTTGGCTGGCCGGCACCCATCTGCTGGACGGCACGACCGGAGCGTTGGAGCTGGTCGGCGACACCGCCGTCCGTACGCCGACCGCCACCCTCACCGCGGCCGGGCTCTCCGCCCTCGCGTACGGGGTGCTGGACCCGGCCGAGCTGCCGTTGCGGGGCCTGGGTGAGGTGCCGGTGGACGCCGCCGCCGAGCTGCGTGGCATCTTCCCCCGCCGGGTGCCGTACCTCTTCGCCGACTTCTGATCTCCCTTAACCAGGGGTTAAACCGGCACGGCGGATTCGTCGCGACACCGTCACGGCTCCTAGCATCACGGGGTGCGCATGACGTCGCTTGCCGCTCTGCTCGTCCTCGGTGTCGCCACCGCGACCCTGCCCGCCTGCGCGGCCGACGACCCGGCTCCCGCTTTCCAGTCCGGCTCGTCCACCTCGCCGACGGCGCTGGCGACCGGCGACCAGAGCGCCGCGCCGGAGGCCCGTGACGGCCTCGGTGGCCCGGGGGCCAGCGCGAGCCCGAAGCCCGCCGAGAAGGTCCTCGCGGCTGGAAACCCGAACGGCAAGGCCAGCGTGCCGGCCGAGGCTCGGGCGGTGGACACCTCGAAGCCGACCCGGACCGTCGGCACCGGCACCCCGGCGAGCTGCACCTCCGCGGCGGTCGTGAAGGCCGTCGCGGCGGGCGGTGTCATCACGTTCGACTGTGGCCCGGCACCGGTGACGATCAAGATGGCCGCCACCGCGAAGGTCCGCAACGCCAACGGGCCGAAGGTCGTGCTGGACGGCGGCGGCAAGGTCACGCTGAGCGGCCAGGGGCAGCGCCGCATCCTCTACATGAACACCTGCGACGAGGCCCAGGGCTGGACCACCTCGCACTGCCAGAACCAGGATCATCCGCAGCTCACCGTGCAGAACCTGACGTTCGCCGAGGGCAACTCCACCGGCGACAAGGCCGAGGGCGGCGGCGGTGGGGCGATCTTCGTCCGGGGCGGACGGTTCAAGGTGGTCAACTCGCGCTTCGTCCGCAACCGCTGCGACCGTACCGGCCCCGACCTGGGTGGCGCGGCCGTCCGGGTGCTGAGCCAACACGAGAACAAGCCGGTGTACGTGGTGGGCAGCACCTTCGACGGCGGTTCCTGCTCGAACGGAGGGGCGCTGAGCAGCATCGGCGTGTCGTGGGTGGTGTTGAACAGCCTGCTCCGGAACAACGAGGCGATCGGCAGCGGGGCCAACCCGGCCAAGTCCGGCACGCCGGGCGGCGGCAGCGGCGGCGCGATCTACTGCGACGGCAACGAGTTCACCGTCCGGATCGCCGGCACGATCATCGAGAACAACAAGGCCAACGAAGGCGGCGGCGCGATCTTCTTCGTGAGCAACAACCGCACCGGCACGATGCGGATCGAAAGCTCGACCCTGCGCCGCAACCCCAGTGGCAAGTTCGAGACCCGCGGCTTCCCCGGCATCTTCTTCCTGGGTGCCCAGAACCCCACGGTCACCGGCTCCAAGCTGAGCTGAGCTGACCGCAGGCGCGGCCCGTCGCGTCCGCCCCGGCTCGCCTGCGCGTCCGCCCGGGCTCGCCGCGCGTCCGCCCCGGGTGCGGCTGCGCGTCCGCCCCGCTGGTTGGGTTGGATCAGTAGGGGTTTTCCTGGCCCGGGGGGCGGGCTTTCAGGAGGGCGGCGGGGCGGCCGGGTAGATCGCGAGTGCCGGACAACGGCGGGCTTCCCGTGTGGGCGCCGTCGGCCATTCCGGCGAAGAGTTCCTTGAGCGCCGCCAGGGCGTCGATCTTGGGCTGCCAGCCCAGTTCGGTCTCGGCACGCTCGCTGGACATCAGCGGGGCGTTCAGACCCAGCTCCACCCAGCCCGCGTCGACCGGCTGCAGCCGCGCCCGCCAGCTCAGCGCCGCGGCCACCCGCAGCACCGGCGCGGCGACCGGCACCGTCCAACCGTGGAAGTGCCGGGCCACCAGCTCCGGGCTGAGCACCGGGTCCGCGGCGACGTTGAAGGCACCGCGCGCATCACCCAACACCGCCCGGGTGTACGCGTCGGCGACGTCGTCGGCGTGCACCGCCTGCATCCGCAACCGGCGGTTCGTCGGCACCAGTGGGATCCGACCGAAGCGCAACAGCCGCACCGGCGCCAGCGGGCCGAGAAAATAGCGGGTGATCTCCACACCGGCCGCCCGCTGGAAGATCAAACCGGGTCGCATCCGCACCACCCGCAGCGTCGGATGATCCCGCTCGACCTCGTCCAGCAGTGCCTCCACCTCCGCCTTGTGCTCGCTGTACGACGAGCCGGGCACCCCGGTGGCCGGCCACCGCTCGCTGATCGGGTGGTCCTTCGGGCCGGGCGCGTAGACGCCTACCGACGAGGCGTACACCAGTGCCGGCACACCGGCCCGGACCACCGCGTCGATCACCGCCCGACTGCCGTCGACGTTGGTCCGGCGTAGCACCCGCTGGTCATGGCTGGGCTGGATCTGCCAGGCCAGGTGCACCACCGCATCCGCGCCCGCGAACACCTCGGCGAGCTGCCCCGCCGCGCCCGGCGCGCCGACGTCGCAGGAGTGCCACTCCACCTGGTCGTACGGCTCGCCGGCATCCGGGCCGGGCAACCGCCGGACCACCCCGGCCAACTCCACGCCCCGCTCCCGGCGCAGCCGCCGCAGCAAGGCCGTACCGACGTTGCCGCTGGCCCCCACCACCACGATCCGCATGCCCGACCCCGTACCCGCCCAGCGGCAGCTCAACCACCGCTCTCACGCTCTCCGTCCGGGCGCAAGGCGGGGCCTCCCCGCCCAGCGCAGCCCGCCCAGGCCGGCCCGCCCAGCGCAGCCCGCCCAGGCCGGCCCGCCCAGCGCGGCCGGCACGGCGCGGCCCGCACGGCCCTCGCGTCCTCTTCGGCGCGGCCAGGTCCGCCCGCCCGACACAGCCGCCCCGCCCCGCCGCCTTGATCCACTCGACTTCCTGAAAGTCGCGGTATCCAGGTGTGCGCGACAGCCCGACTTCAGGAAACCCGAGTCAATCAAGGGCGAGGGACTGCCGGACGCAGCCGTGCTGGCCCCCGTCCCCCGCCGGCCGGTGGTGGCGGCCGGACAACGCGGGCAGATCCAACCGACCCCAGTCGCCCCAAACCATGCACGTCCGCCGAGCACGCACTTGATCCACTCCACAGCCCCGATGTGGCGGTTTCCATCGCGCCGGACACCGCCAGATCGCCGACCTCGTGACGATCAGGTCCGCCTATCGCCAGGCATCGACGCCTGGCCGGAAGCCGAGAGCCGGCATCGCTCCCTGTCAGGTAACCTGAGCGCGCGGGCCGCTAGCTCAATGGCAGAGCTGTGGACTTTTAATCCATAGGTTCAGGGTTCGAGTCCCTGGCGGCCCACTCCTCCGCAGGTCAGCGACCCTGATGCGTTACGGATCGCTGTCACTTGATCCGTGACACGTCCAGCTAGACGATCTTGCCTGTGTGCGGCACGCCCTCAGAGTCGCATGGTTGACCCTCCGGCAAGACTGACGGGGTGGAACAGTCTGCATGGTCGGAGATTTGGGCGCTGATAGCGGCAGCCTCGTATCCGGTGAAGGTGCTTCCGGTCGATCCTCAGCGGGCGGAAGCATGCCTGACGGCCTTGGGCATCACGACCAGGTCGTGGCTCGGGGCAGTGGTGGCCAACAGCGGCGGACTGGCAATCGACCATGGTTGGCTTCGGGTACTGGGCGGCGGGCACGACGAGCTGCCGGATTTGACTGCCGAGTTAATCCCGGGGGCCGGTCATCTGGTGGTCGCATTCGATGTGATGGGCGGGCAGTTCGCGTGGTTGCAGGCGGATCCGGGCGCGAGACCGACGGTGCACTACTTCGGCCCGGAGGACCTGACTTGGCAGGACCTTGAGCTTGGGTATGGAGAATGGCTGGAGGCGATGCTCACCGGTGCAGTGACGGGATTTTATGGCGGCTTGCGCTGGCCGGGGTGGGAAGTCGAGGTCGCCGGCGTTGCCTTGGATCAGGGGATCAGCGCTTTGCCGCCGCCGTGGACCACGGAGGGCAAGGATCTCTCGACGGTGTCTCGGAAGCCGATCCGGCTTGCTGAACTCGTTTCGGTTCACCAGGGTGCGGCTCGCCAGCTCGGTTTCCTCTGAGAAAACCGCCGCCTCGTTGGACGACGCCCGAACGCGGTGTCGTCGTGGCGTTCGGGCGGCAGGCCCAGGTTTGCCGACTTCGCACCGGGCGATCGGTGTAGCGGTGGTCCGGGCGATCTCTACCGACGCCAGCGGGTTGAGCAGGCTACGCAGCAGCACGGCGCCGGTGCCGACAAGGCACCCACGCCGCTTGGCGAATCGAATGCAGCGCGGACGAGCAGGGCCCCGCTACGCTCCTTGCCGACTGGACCTCTCGACGGGCAGGACGCAGGATGGCCATCAGCAGTGAAGAGGACGCCAAGAAGGCCCTTGGCATCGACACTTGGCGGAATCTCTCCAAGGACAAGGTCATCCAACTCGTGGCCATGATGCCGGAGATGGAGAAGGAGGTTCAGCTAAAAGTAATCGAGCAGCTCCCCGAGATCACAAAATTCGCCGTCAAGGCGATGACCACGGTGCGGAGGATGCACGAATCCACCCTCTCGTTCAACGAGAAGAGTCAGGAGAACGTTCATCGGGGCTACCAGGAAGCCAGAGCGGCGATCATCGCTCAGCTCCAACGGGACGATCTGAGCCCGGAAGAGCGGAGGTACCTCACCGATTGCCTCATGCAGACCGCCGACAAGGAATCCGCGAAGGACTCCGAGAACAAGCACTACCTTGACAGGTGGGTCAACAAGGCAGCACTCAGCGTCGGCGCCGCCGTTATCCTGACCGCCATCGCCGCCGGCGGCAAAGTAGCTCTTCAGAACAGTGACGCGCTACGGAAACCCTGACGATTCGCAATCATCCTCAGCTCAGGCGATGAGGATCGACCCGGCGCTCCGCCCGGGTCAACGGTGTCGGCTCAACGGAAGAGTCCCAGGTCTGCCACGGCGTCCACCGCCACGGCCAGGTCCGCGACGCCGAAGCCGGTCACACCGAGCAGCCAGAGCCGGTACGACGACATGCGAATCCACCAGGGTTGGTGGTCGCCGAGGCGGCGACGCCCGGCGGCGTGGGGAGGGACGTCGAGGCTTCGCTCAAGGCGCAGCTGTCCCTCGATCCGCTCCATGAGCCGACTGTCGCTCATCTCAGGATGGCGGTGTTTGGCCATCAACTGCGCCGCCAGGACAGCGAGGATCGTGCCGAGGACGGCGGCGAGGGCTTGGGCAGCGGGTGAGCTGCCGGGCTGTAGTGCGATCGTGAGAAGGAAGGCCTGAGCCGCGGTAGCCAGCGCGGGAACCTGCCACATCATCGTGTCGAGGGATGTGCGGCGGGCGCCGACCACGGTGTAGACCGCCGTGAGGACCGCGTCGGATACCTGGGCCTGGGTGGCGGGCGGGCCGGGCGTCATGGCGTCATGGTCGCAAGGTTCTGCAACAGTCTGGAGCCTGGCGCCCGGCGCTGGCGCAGATATCCTCTTCAGGTGCTGGCTCAAGTGGAGATCGTTGACGCGGGGCCGGCACTGGGAAGGGACTATCGACATGCCCCGTGTGGTACCGGCGGTCAACCGCGCACTCGACGTCCTCGAACTGTTCGTGGACTGCCCTGAACTGTCGGCCCGCCAGGTGATGGAGCGGCTCGACCTGCCCCGCACCACCGTCCACGAGCTGCTCGTCACGCTCGAGACGCGCTCGTACCTGATCTCCGTACCGGGTCAGCCGGTGCGTTATCGGCTCGGCATGCCGCTGTTCCAGCTCGGCGCGGCGTTCGCCGGGCGGCTTGATCTGGTCCGTGAGGCGCAGTGCGTCGCGCGGGACGTGGCCGCCGCGTGCGACGAGGCGGTCCACGTGGCCGTGCTCGACGGCGCCGATGTCATCTACCTCGTCAAGTTCGACAGCACGCACCCGGTTCGGATGGTCTCCGCGGTCGGGCGGCGGCTGCCGGCTCACTGCACGGCGGTCGGCAAGATCCTGCTGTCGGGCCTCGATCCGGCCGGCCTGGACGCCGTCCTGACCACGGACGCCCTGCCTGGCATGACGCCGGCGAGCATCACCGACCCGGACCGCCTACGGGCACATCTCGCGCGGGTACGGGCGGACAGCGTGGCGGTGGACATCGGCGAGTCAGACACCGCAATGCGCTGCGTCGCCGCAGGAATCCGGGACCACTCCGGCGCCACCATCGCCGCGATGAGCCTGTCCGCGCCGATCATCCGCTGGACAGCCCAGGCGTACCGGGAGTGGACCGAGCTGGTCCGCGAGGGCGCGGCCACGCTGTCCGCCCGGATGGGCTACCGGGCCCTGCCTCGATAGCCCACCTCCCGTTTTCGGTTCGAAACACCATCGAAACATTGACATACTTCTCAAGGCTGTTCTAGCGTCGCGACCACTTGATGCGGTATTTCGAACTGAGTTCGAAATTTCGAACGGCGGTGGTCCCGTGGCTCGACCCAACTGGAACATCAGCGCCGCCTTCTCGGCCCGGCCGCCGATCGCCTCAACGCACTGAACGATGCGGGCGACGCGCATCCGTGGTCGCCGTCATGAAGACACACCCGAAGCACGAGCTACGCCCTCGGCGTGCCGTGCGGCGGGGACTTGAAGGAGGCGAATGTCCATGGAAAACAATCCAGCCTGGTCACGACGCGGCTTTCTGGGGATGGGGGTGGGGGTGCTCGGCGCGGCCGGTCTGGCCGCCTGCGGGGGCGAGTCCGACTCGCCCCCCAAGGTGCAGCCGGAGGTTCCGCAGGAGCTGATCGACGCCGCGGCGGCGATGAAGGGCTCCTCGATGGGGATGCTGTCGCAGAAGCTGTACTCGACGGCGGCGAACGAAGCACTCGACAGCTCGATCAAGAAGTTCGCCGACACCACCGGGACGAAGATCGAGAACAGCCTGGTCCAGGCCGACGCCGGTGACGTGGTGGCCAAGATCCACGCCGAGGTCGAGGGCGGGGTGGCTCGCGACCTGGCGTTCATGACCGACTCACGCTTCGTCGCGCAGTTCCAGGCGCTCGGTGACCTGGAGGACGTGACGGACGTCGTCCAGGCGCTGACGGCCAAGTACGGCGAACCCTGCGCCGAGGCCAAGAACTTCTGCGTCTTCGACGGCAAGTGGTTCGCGATCCCCTACCACTTCATCGGGATCGGGTCGTTCCTGCGCAAGGACTGGATGCAGGACAAGGGCATCACCCCGAAGGACATCTACAGCTGGGAAGAGCTGCGGGATCTGTGCCTGGAGATCTCCGATCCGACCAAGCGCCGGTTCGGCTGGGGCATGACGGTGAACCGGTCCGGTGACGGCAACGGCATGATCGAGGCCCTGATCAACGCGTACGGCGGATCGATCGCCTCCAACGACGGCCGGAAGGTCACGTTCAACTCCCCCGAGACGGTGCAGGCGGTGACCTTCCTGGGCGACATCTACACCAACCCCAGGTACAAGCCGATGCTGCCGCCGGGGATCGCGAGCTGGACCGACACCAGCAACAACGAGAACTGGCTCGCCGGGATCCTCGGTTACACCCGCAACCAGTTCAGCGTCTACGCGGACTCCCGGACCAAGAAGAACCCGGTGTACGCGAACACCCACGTGTTCTCCGACTGCATCGGCCCGGCGACCAACAACCCCCTGCTGCTCGGCCAGTCGCAGGGTTTCGTCGTCTTCAAGGGTGCCAAGAACCCCGGGCTCGCCAAGCTCCTGGCGCAGTACCTGGTCAGCGCGCCCGCGCTGCTCGGCGTGGCGAAGGAGGCGCCCGGCCTGGTGATGCCCGCCTGGGAGAAGGTCTGGGACGCCGACCCGTTCTTCACCAGTGGCGACCCGGCGTTCCCCATGCTGCGCAAGATCACTGAGCTGAAGCTGCCGCTGAACACGAAGAACGGTCTGGCCTTCCCGCAGAAGGCCAGCGCGGGCCAGCAGGCCGTCGGCGCGGCCTACGTCCTCACCGACATGATGCAGCAGGTCGTTCAGGGAACCGCGCCGACGCAGGCCGTGACGACCGCCCACACGAAGATGGTGCAGATCTTCAACCAGCAGGGGCTGCCGCAGTGAGCTCGGTCCGTCCTGCGCGGGTCCCGACGGCGAGGAGATCCCCGCCGTCGGGACCCGGCTCTCTCACCAAGACGCAGCGGCGGCTGGGGCGTGACTGGCGACTGGCGACACTGTTCCTGGCGCCGATGGCCCTGCTGGTCGGCGGACTCGTCCTCGTGCCGATCGCCAGGTCGATCCTCACCAGCACCACCGAACGGCACGGGCAGGACACCGTGTTCGTCGGCCTGGACAACTACCTCGCGCTCGTCGGGGACGAACAGTTCCACACGGGCGTGGTGAACTCGTTCGTCTTCACCGCGTACGCCGAGGTCTTCAAGGTTGTGTTGGGTTTGTCCGCGGCCCTGCTGCTGCACCAGCGGCGTCGCGGGCGGGCCGTGCTGACCGGGCTGCTGCTCGTGCCGTGGGTGGTGCCGACGGTGGTGACGGCATTCAGCTGGCGCGCGCTGCTCGACCCGATCTTCGGCAGCGTCAACACCCTGCTCACCGCCACCGGAATCGGGCCGCTGCTGGCCAGCGCACACCTGGTCGACAGCTGGCCTGCGGGCTGGCTGTCCGACCCGTCACTGGCCATGCCGTCGGTGATCCTCGTCAACGTCTGGAAGGGGGTGCCGTTCTTCACCGTGTGTTTCCTCGCGGGGTTGAAGGCCATCCCGGCGGACCTCTACGAGGCGGCGACAATCGACGGCGCCTCGTCGTTGCAGCGGTTCACCCACGTCACGCTGCCCGGGCTGCGCCACGTGATCACCGTGACGGTGACCCTGTCGTCGATCTGGACCTTCAACAACTTCGACCTCGTCTGGCTGCTGACGCAGGGCGGCCCGGGCGACGTGACCGCGCCGTACGTGCTCATCGCCTACTCCAAGGCGATCTTGCAGTTGCAGTACGGAGCTGGCGCGGCGGTCACTCTCGTCATGCTGCCGATCATCGGTGGGCTGGTGTTCGTCCTGGTCCGGTTGTTGCGTCAGGACACCAACATCAGGCTGCCCCGGCGACGCCAGGCAGCGTGGCGGATCGGGGCGCGGCGGTGGGCCGGGACGGCGCGGAAGGCGCTGCCGTGGGTCGTCGCCGCAGTGGTCACCGGTCTGCTCTTCTGGGCATCGCCAGAGATCTTCTGGAAGGCGGCGGTGGTCCTCGGGGTGATCCTGCTGATCGCGGCGGCGGTCGGCCGGGTCGTGTCGACCCTGCAGTCCCGGGGCGGTCGCCGGGCGTCGTCCGTGGTGTCGGGCCTGGGGTCCGGTGTCGCGCTGGCCGGGTTGCTCTTCTTCGTGCTGGGCCCGTTGTACTGGATCGCCGTCACCGCCTTCAAGTCCGAGGGCCAGGTCGTCATGCGCACCGACGACCTGTGGCCGACGCCGTGGACCCTGGAACAGTTCGGTGCCCTGTTCGACAACCAGCCGTTCGGCCGCTGGTATCTCAACACCCTGCTGGTGTCCGCGGCGTCCACCGCGGTGGCGCTGGTCTGCGCCGCCCTGGCGGGCTACGCGCTGGCCCGGCTGCGGTTCCGTGGGGCGCAGGGTTTCACCGTCACGGTGCTGCTCACCTACGTGATGCCGGGCGCGCTGCTGTTCATCCCGCTGTACCAGATGCTCATCGGCGCGCGGCTCACCGACTCGTTGTGGTCCCTGGTGGTGACGTATCCGACCTTCACGCTGCCGTTCGCCACCTGGCTGCTCGTCGGCTACTTCTCGTCGATCCCCATCGAGCTGGAGGAGGCCGCGCTCGTCGACGGCTGCACCCGAATCCAGGCGTTCGGCCAGGTGGTGCTGCCCCTCGCCAAGCCAGGGCTGCTGGCGGTCGCGCTCTTCACCCTGACCAACGCCTGGAACGAGTTCCTGTTCGCCTTCGTGTTCATCACGAAGGACGAGTACAAGACGCTCCCCGTCGGGATGCAGTCGATGATCGCCGGAGACGTCGTGCCCCAGGGACAACTCGCCGCGGCGTCGCTGCTCGTCAGCATCCCGGTGGTCGTCATGTACGCCCTCGGGCAGCGCTTCCTGACCGAAGGGCTCACCGCGGGCGCGGTGAAGGGGTGACACGGCCTGGCCGCTGGCGCGTTTCGGTCAGTCACCGAGAGGCGCCAGCGGCCGGATCAGCCGATGCGACAAGGCTCCGGCGTTCCGTTTGTGGAGCACGCCGTCACTGCCCGATCCGCTTCTCGAACCAGTGGTGGGCGTAGCGCTCTGAGTTGTACGCCTCGATCTCCCGGTAGCCCGCCGACCGGTACAGGGCGATCGCCTCGGTGAGGTTGCGGTTGGTGTCCAGCCGCACGGCCTGCGCCCCCCGCTCGGCGGCGTACCGTTCCAGCTCACCCAGCAGCCGCCGCCCGACGCCGAGCCCACGTACGGTGTCCGCCACCCAGACGCGCTTGATCTCGGCGGATGCGTCGGGGTGAAGTTTGACCGCGCCGCAGCCGATCGGTTCGCTGTTGAGGGTGGCGAGCAGGAGCACCCCGTTGGGCGGGACGAGCGCCTCGTCATGGACCGGTTGGCTCAGTGCGGGGTCGAACCCGCCGTCGAATCGTCGTGCGATGTCCCGGGCGTACGACCGCAGACATGCGCGCGCCCGTGGGTCGCTGGGCGGGCACGGCTCGATGACGACCATCGATCCGATGAGCAGCCGTTCGACCTCGGCCATGGCGGTGACGAGTCGTTCGCGGCGGCGTTCGGTGAGCGGTTCGAGGATCGAGGCGGCGAGATCGTCCGACCGCTGGTCGAGGTCTGCCCACTGGGTCCGGCCGGCGTCGGTGAGGGTGGCGACGCGTACCCGGCCGTCGCCGGCGGCCCGGTCGGCCGGCCCCACGGTGATCAGGCCGTCGTTCTCCAGGATCCGCAGGAGCCGGCTGAGGTGTCCGGAGTCCAGGCCGAGCCGGGCCCGCAGCGTGGCGACTTCGGCACCGGCGGGGCCGATCTCCCAGAGCAGACGCGCCTGCCCGAGAGGGCGTCCCTGGGCCATGTATTCGTCGTCGAGCGCACCCACCCGCTGGGTGACCGTCCGGTTGAACCGCCGCACGGCGGCGATGAGGGCCGAGTCCATATGCCTGACTTTAGTCAGGCTTATCGACTACGCGCCAGATCGGTGCCGGTAGGAGCGGATGCCGGCGTGGTCCAGGACGACCACCGCGAGCAGCACGCCGGCGGCGACCGCACTGACCGCCAACAGCGGCAGCCGCAGGACGGCCGCTGAACCGGCCAGCACGAGCAGGGCAGTGACCCGGGGCCAGGAGAGTCGCCGGTGGATCGCCGCCGAGAAGAGGATCCGCCCGCCGAGGAACAGCATCGGGCCGCTCAGGATGACGACGACCGCGGTCAGGTCACCGGTCCGCGAGGGGTGGACGATGCTCAGCTCGGCACCGACGGCGGTGACCACCAGCCCGGCGATCATCACCAGGTGCAGGTACCCGGTGATGACCCCGAGCCGGGACGGGTCGGCGTGCTCGATGGCCGGGCCGAGGCGTTGCCCGGCGGGCGTGACGTAGAGCAGACCGATCAGCACGGCGATGGCGAAGACCAGCAGGAACGCGGCGGTCTGCGGGAGGTGGAGGTCGGTGTCGGCGTACGAGAGGCCGGCGACCAGGACCAGTTCACCGAGCGCGATGATCATGATTTGTTGGTACCGCTCAGCGAAATGCTCACCGGCGAGGTGCAGTTCCTGCTGCCCGATCCGGCCCATCAGCGGCGTGGGCCAACCGAGTCGGGGGCCGGTGAGGTCGATGGCGAGGGCGAGAAGCCAGAGCGGCACCCGCCACTCCGGCAGAAACCCGCCGACCAGCCACGGTACGGCGGAGACGCTGAACCAACAGAGGATCCGCAGCGCCCGGCTCTGCCTCGGGTGACCGCGCAGCGCGAACCCGGTGACCATGCCCCGGGCGATGTGCACCGAGACGTACGCGCCGGCGAAGAGCAGACCCCGCCCATCCAACGCCTGCGGGATCGCCACCCCGGCCAGCAGGCTGCCCAGCGCGGCACCGACCAGCAGCCATCGCACCGCAGAGCTCTCCGGGTCGTACCAGTCGGCGAACCAGGTGGTGGTCACCCAGATCCACCAGACCCCGGCCAGCAACACCGCGGTGCGCAGCGCGCCGACCACGGTGAGGTCGTGGAGCAGGTGCTCGGCCAGCTGGCTGAGGGCCAGCACGAACGCCAGATCGAAGAAGAGTTCCAGGAACGAGGCGCTCAGCGGCGAGTCCCTTCCCCGCAGCAGCCGTTCAGGTCTGCTCGCCATCGGTGCTCCCCCCGGAGGCGCACCCGCCCTACGTCCGTCGTACCACCCGAAGCCGGCCGACGGAGACGGAACGTCTGGGCGACGACCCGCTGACCCCTCGTGTCGTTGATCCGGCAGCGCCCATGGTCGTCGCTGACCACGGTGGGGGCACCGACTCAACGAGGAGGTAAGCCGATGACCGCTCAGCGCGAAACCGTGCAGGTCGACCACGACCTGTTCCGCGCCGTGTACGACTCGCCCGCGTCACTGCCCGGCCGACACCGCTGGACCACCCCGGAGTCGGACGTCCGGCGGTTGGAGAAGCTGCTCGGCATGCCGGCGCGCAGCATCGGCGCACCGCTCTGGGTCAGCGGCGACGAACCGGACTGCCCGAAGTGCGGCCGGCGGGTCACCTGGTACGACATCGTCTCGTCGGCGCTCTCCGGCCTGCACGACAAGGCCATGATCGCCACGGTCATCCTCGGCGAGCGTAAGTACGTCAACACCGAGATCCCCGATGCCATCGCCGGCGTGCGCTGCTCCGACTGTCACACCGCGATCGACGGGCTGCGCAGCTTCAAGTGCCACAACTGGGCGTACGCCTTCGAGGCGCTGGAGGCCGTCCGCGAACGGATGGCCGGCGGTCCCGCGCCGACCTGAGCCAGCGCCGCAGCGACCAGCGCCGGCCAGAGGCTCAGTCGGCGACCTGCCAGGCCGCGTCCAGGGCGGCCCGCTGATCAGCGAGGAGAGCGTCGAAGCCGTCCGCGCGGGCCGCGTCCGCCTCGGCGGAGACAGACCCGCAACTCGACGGGGGTGTCCAGCGCCTCGACCTCGTACCGGACGGCGGCCACCGGGCGGCGCGGCAGGGACACCAGCCTGGTGCTGCGGATCCGCACCCCCTTCCCGGCAGGGGAGATCCACTCGGTGTCCCGAAGCAGCACACCGGTACGCAGGTCGAGCAGCCGTTCGTGGCTGCGCAGTGTCCCGGTCCGGATGTCCAACGGCTCGTCGTCGACCCAGAGCCGGATCAGCGCGGCGTTCGGCGCGCTGATGACGGTGTCGCTGGCCTGCGGAAACGCGTACCCCTCCTCGGGGTAGCTCAGCTCGCGCCGCTCGTGCAGGCCGTTGACGTAGCTGCCCGGCATCCTGCACGGCACGCCCTCGTCGAGGACCCCACGCCACCCGACCCACCCGTTACCCAACGCGAAGATCGACTCGGTCTCGCCAAGCCGGTCCAGGTCCGCCGCCGTACGCCGGATCCGCCACGTCTCGTCGTCCCCCGTACCGGCGGCGGGTGGCGGTTGGTCGGTGGCCGAACTGGTGTGCACGAAGCCTCCTGTGGATGCCGACGACCCTGACCAGCCAAGCAGAGCCGGCTGTACGAACCCTGGACGAAGGTCGTGACAGCAGCCCGACCTTCGACAGCGGCGCCGCCATCTGCCGTGTTCCTAGGGTGTCTCCAAGATGAACGAGGTATGAACATGAAGAGAGGTGAGGCATGGCCGACAACGGCAGCATGGACGTTCCGGAGATCAGTAAAGAGTGGTACAGCGACGTCGTCGACGCCGCCGCCGCCAGCCCAGAGCCGGTGCAGTGGTTCGTCGGGCACGCCACCGAGGGAGTGATCCTGCTGCTCGGCGCGTTGCTGCTGATTGCCGCGCTGAGCCGCCGCTCCGGCGGGCCGCGCGACCGGGCGCTCGCCCTGATCGCGCCGGCGCCAGCCCTCCTGGCGTACGTGGGCAGCGAATGGTTCAAGACCGTGGTGGACGAGGATCGCCCCTGCCGGACGGTCGGCCGGGCGATCATCGCCGGCACCTGCCCACCACCGGGTGACTGGTCGTTCCCCAGCAACCACGCCACCATTGCCGGCGCGCTGGCGGTCACCACGCTGCTGCTCTCCCGCCGACTCGGCCTGGTCGCGCTGCCCCTGGCCGCGCTCGGCGCCTTCTCCCGCGTCTTCGTGGGGGTGCACTACCCGCACGACGTCATCGCGGGCGTGCTGTTCGGTGCCCTGGTCGCCGTGGTGGCAACCCCGCTGCTGGCCCGGCCCACCACCGAACTGCTCCGCCGCCGCGCCCAGAGCCCGATCCCCAAGCTGGCCGGCCGCCCCCACCCCTGATCACGCGCCCCCGCCCAGGGCCGGCCGGGCGGTCAGAGTGACAGCAGGAGTGCGCCTGCCGTGCCGAGCAGGAGGAACGGGCCGAAGGGCAGGTGCGTGTTCCAGTGGGCCCGACGCGCGGCCAGCAGGCCCAGGCTCAGCAGGGCGGACAGCCCGAAGGCGAGCAGCAGCCCGACCAGCAGCACCGGCCAGCCGTACCAGCCGAGCAGGGCTCCCACACTGAGCGCCAGCTTGGCGTCGCCCAGCCCGAAGCCACGACGCCCGAGCAGCAACGTGGTGCTGGCGAAGAAGAGCGCCAGTGCGACGCCGGCGATGACCGCCCGCAGCCAGTGCCCCGGCTCGGCGTCGAGCGCGGCGACACCGAGCAGGAGCCAGGTCCCGGCAGCCGCCGGCAGGGTGAGCCGGTCCGGCAACCGGTGCACGGCCAGGTCGACGAGGACCGCCGGGATCGTCCAGCCGAGCCACCAGGCCAGCGCCGGCAGCGCCCCGCCCGCCGAGTCGGCCAGAGCGAGCAGCAGCACCACTGCGGCGAGCAGGGCCAACTCGACCGCGCCGGGAGGCGGGCCGACAGGTGCCCGGCAGCGACCGCACCGGGCGGCCGGACCGAGCGCCGGCCAGGGCCGGGTCAGGCCGACCGGCGCGGTGCAGGCGTCGCAGCCGGTCCGGCTGGGCATGCCCGGGGGTACGGCGTAGCGCAGCGCGGCCATCCGCATCAGCGGGCCGATCGCCAGGATCGCGAGCACCGTCGACAGCCGGGTGTGCGCCACCGCCGAAACGCGCTTCGCCAGGCGGCCACGGCCCGCTGCCGGGCGGACGGATTCCGTCGTGCCGCCGGTCGGTGGGGTTGCCGGGCTCCGATCGGGTGGGTTCTCCCGACCCGGGACGGCCGCCGGAGGGCCGGTCAGCGCCATGTCGCCTCCGTTGCGCCCCGGCGCTCGCCCACCAAGGTGAACACGGATCGTGACTGAACGATCGCTGGGGTGTGGCGGATGGCGCAGAAAGCGACCTTCCCGTCCAGCCGCCGGAGGGCGCCTTCGACCGGACTCCGGCCGGGCGACTCGCCAGACCAGGCGGCCCCTCGACTGACCGACGACGCCGGTGGGATGCCGGGATGGGGCCGTGATGTCCTACTCCCGGGACCAGCATCGGGGCAGCGGCGAGCCCACCCGCCCCGGTGACGCCCGATCCCCGACGACCTCTCGCCCGGCCAATGCCCGGGTCGCAGTGCGGACACCCGCCACCACCACCTGTCATCACTCAGAGTGTTCACTTGAATTGCCTCTGTTGCATCGGCGAGCGTCAGCCTATGCTCGCCCCTTGGGTGTGACGCAAGACTCACCTCGGCAACGGCAGACACAGGACCTTGCATTTGTAGAAGATCCGTAACGGTGAATGCAGAAGCGCAATGAACGGCTCCGGATGTGCTGATCCGGGCGCGCTTCCGCATGCCCGACGGCGGTGACCCCTCACCGTTCCGGGCGACCACGAGGAGGCTCGACGGTGCGCGGACGGCAGCTCAGACGAGCGGCGATCTGCCTGCTGGCGGTCATGGCGGCAGCGCCGCTCACCGCCTGCGCCAGCGGACAGGAGTCGGTCGAACGACCGGCGGCAGCCCGTGAAGAGGAACGACGGACCGATCCCGAGATCGAACGGCAGGCCGCCGAAAAGGCGGCACTTGACGCGTACTCCGGTTATCTCGCGGCCTCGCGTACGGCGAGCGGGCGCAGTGATCCACGCGCGCCGGAACTCGCCCGGTATCTCGCTGATCCACTTCTCACTCGGGTGCAATTGTCCATTCGCGACGCTAAGGAGCACGGCGCTATGCGTACCGGGACGGTGAAGTCGGACCCGACCGTGATCGCGGTCAGCCTGGACGCGAAGCCGGCCACTGTGGAGATCCAGGACTGCCTGGACACGACCGGCTACCGGCTGGTCTACGCCAAGGACAAGCGCGTGGTTCCGGGCAGCGGGGGCGGCAGGCACTTCTCCACCGCCACCGCGACCCGGTACCCCGACGGGCGCTGGCTGATCAACTCCGGTACGACGCACCGGGACCAGCCGTGCTGACGTGGGGAGAACGCTCGCGCCGCGCCGGCGCACCCTGGCGGGCCCTCGCCGGGATCGGCCTCGCCATCCTGCTGGTGGCCGGCACCAGCCTGCCGGCCGCCGCCGCTGGACGTGCCGACCCGGGTGCCAACTGCCCCCCGGACCAGCCGGACTGCAACGTCTGGGACGACGAACCCGGCAACCCGGGTGACCCGGGCGGCGGCGGTGACGACGGTGGAGACGACGGCGGTGGTGGCGGTGGTGGTGGCGGCGTCTGCCGGTGGGACGGGCGGACCATCCCCTGCTACGACGAGTTCAAGGGTTGGTTCAACAGCGGCGACGGCTGCTACTACAAGTTGGCCACGCCGCAGCCCGAGGCACCCGAGGGTCAGCAGTGGTACGTGCAGACCTGCAACGGCGGCGAGGACGTGGGCAACCAGACCACCGTTTTGCTGGACGAGCCCCCGGCCGGGTTCGGCGCACCACCCAATCCGGAGGAGTTGGCCCGTCGCGCCCTGGCATCGATCAAGCTGCTGCCGGCACCACTGAAGGTCGCGCCCCGCAAGGGCATCGGCCCCGGCCTGGTCGGCCTGCCGGTGTGGCTGTGGGCCAACCCGGGCGAGGACTACTTCGGCCCGCTGACCGCGAGTGCGACCGACCGGGACGTGACCGTCGGGATCACCGCGGTGGTCAGCCGGATCGTCTGGGACATGGGCAACGACGAGCAGATCACCTGCGATTCGGCCGGCACTCCGTACGACGCGAAGAACGAGGACCTCGCCGGCCGCCCGTCCCCGGACTGCGGCGACCCCGACGGCTACCAGAAGGCCGGCGAGTACACGGTCAGCGCCACCACGCACTGGACGGTGACCTGGCGCGGCGGTGGCCAGACCGGCGAGATCCTGGTGACCCGCCGCAGCGGCAACGTGCAGATCCAGATCAACGAACTCCAGGTGGTGACCCGGTGAGTGCGCCGATGATGCCATCCCCGCGAACGGAGATGACCCAGTGAGCCTCGCGACGCGCAACGGGACCGCCTCGGTCGACGCGCCGGTCAACCCGCCGACGGTGGTCCGGCAGCGGCGGGTCCGCCCCGGGCTGCTCGGTCTCGCCGTACTCCTGATCGCCCTGGGTGGGCTCGGCGCGGCCTTCGCGGTGACCTCGGTCCGGGCCACCGGTAGCTACCTGGCGGTGGCCCGGCCGGTGGAGGTGGGTCGCGAGATCAGCGCCGCCGACCTGGTCAGCGTGCAGGTCGCCGGCGGTCAGGGGCTGCGACCGGTGCCGGCTGGCCGGCTCGACGAGGTGGTCGGCAAACGCGCCGCCGTGGCGCTGGTCCCGGGCACCCTGCTCACCCTGGGGCAGGTCACCGACGACCCGTTGCTCGGCCCCGGCCAACAGCAGATCGCGCTCGGCCTGAAGACCGCCCAGGTGCCGGCCCGCGCACTGCACCCCGGCGACAAGGTCCTGCTGGTGAGCACCCCGGACCGCAGCAACACCACCGGAGACGCGGCCGCCGCCGGCACGAGGTTCTCGGCCACCGTGATCGACATGGTCAGCCCGGCGAACGACGACAAGGTCCTGTACCTGGCGCTGCAAACCCGCGACGTACCGGCGGTGGTGGCGCTCGCCGCACAGAACCGGCTCGCCGTCGTGCTGACCGAGACGGCCTGAGCATGGCGATCATCGCGTTGGTGTCCGCGAAGGGCTCGCCCGGCGTCACGACCTCGGCGCTGGCCTGCGCGCTGGCCTGGCACCGACGGCTGGTACTCGCCGAGTGCGACCCCGCCGGCGGCTCGATCCTCGCCGGCTACCTCGGCGGCCAGCTGGACGGCCCGCGCGGCCTCGGCGAACTGGCCGTCGGGGAGCTACGCGACGGCAATCTGGAAACCGCCTTCTGGTCTCAGCTGGTCGACCTGGACGCCCCCCGTCGGGAACGACTGCTGCTGCCCGGGCTCGTCGACCCGGCCCAGGGAGGCAGTGTCACCCCCCTCTGGCAACGCTTCGCCGACTACTTCGACGCCCTGGACCGTGGCACTCCCGGGTACGACGTCCTGGTCGACTGTGGCCGGTTGCACGTCACCGGACCGCCGTGGCCGTTGCTGCGAGCCGCCTCGGTGGTGCTGCTGGTGACCCGGGCGCACCTGCCGGACCTCTCCGGCACCCGCGCGGTGGTCAGCACGATCGAACGGGACTTCGCCGAGCACCGGGTGCCGCCGGGCACCCTGCGGCTGCTGCTGGTCGGCGGTGGGCACGGACGAGCCGAGATCAGCCGAGCCCTGAAACTGCCGGTGATCGCACGGCTGCCGCACGATCCGCGTACCGCGGGGGTGCTGGCTCTGGGCGGAACCGTGCGGGCCGGACGGCCGCTGATGCGCGCGGCGGCCGCGCTGGAGGTGCCGATCGGTGCGCTGCTGGAACGGCGGCGGGCCCGGTTGGCGTGGCCCGTGCAGCAGGGGGTGCCGGATGCGGTTTGAGCCGGTCTCCGCCGACCCGCGTCAACAGCCACCGGGCGTCACCTCCACCGCGCCGCCCCTGGCCACCCCGAACGGCCGGCAGCAGCACGGGCCGGTGCCGCAGCCGCCGCCCCCGGCCACGACGCCACCGGAACCGACGCCCCGACCCCGGATGGACTTCCAGGTGGTCCGGGAGCTGCGTCGGGAACTCACCGAGCGGCTCACCCTGTGGCAGCGTGGCCGGGAGTTCACCGTCGACGAGGAGGACACCGAGCGGGCCCGACTAGCCGTCACGGTGGTCGCCGCGTACGCGGACTCCGTACGCCGGTCCGGCAGGCCGATGGCCGCTGGTGAGGAACGCCTGTTGCTCGACCAGGTGACCGCCGAACTGGTCGGGCTCGGCCGGCTGCAGACCCTGTTGGTCGACGACACCATCGAGGAAGTGCACATCCTCGGCTGCGACCAGGTACGCATCACCCGGCACGGCGGCGGGGTGGACTGGGCCGAGCCGATCGCCGACAGTGACGCCGAGCTGGTGGAGATCCTCCAGGCGGCGGCCCGTCGGGCGGGTGCGACCGAGCGGTCCCTGTCCACCGTGAAGCCCACCCTCGACCTGCAACTGCCCGACGGCAGCCGGCTGGCCGCGGTGTTCCTGGTCAGCCACCGCCCGTACGCGGTGATCCGTAAGCACAACACCCTGGACGTGAGCCTGGACGACGTGTCGGGTGCCCGGGGCGACCTGGACGAGATGATCGACCCGCTGCTGCGCGACTTCCTCCGCGCGGCGATGCGCGCCGGCCTGAACATCATGGTCGCCGGGTTGGCCGGCGCCGGTAAGACCACGATCATCCGAGCGCTGATGAACGAGATCCCGCAGGACGAGCCGTACGTGCTGCTGGAGGAGAGCCGCGAACTGCTACCGGCCCGCCGCCGGGAGCGGCACCGGGCGGTGATGAGCTTCGAGGCCCGGGAGGGGCACGGCGAACGCGGCTTCGACGGCCGCCCGGCCGGCGAGGTGAGCATCGCCGACCTGATCCCGCTGTCGCTGCGGATGGGTGTGCTGCGCATCATCGTGGGGGAGGTGCGGTCCCGGGAGATCGTGCCGATGCTCCAGGCGATGACCACCAGCCGGGGCTCGATGTGCACCATCCACGCCCGCACGGCTGCCGGAGTGGGTGAGCGGATCGTCGAGCTGGCGCTGGCGCACGGCCGGGAGATGACCGTCGACCAGGCCCGCCGGATGGCCGGCAACGCCCTCGACCTGATCGTCTACGTCACCGTCGAGGACGAGACCGCGATCGGCGGACGTAAACAACGGTTCGTGTCCCACGTGGAGGAGGTGATCGGGGCCGGCGAGGCCGGTCGGATCACCACCACCACGGTCTTCGGGCCAGGCCCGGACGGTCGTGCGGTCCCCCGGCACCTGCCGGAGCGGGTCCGTGACCAGTTGCTGCGGGTGGGGTACGACGTGCGGCTGCTCACCCGGTGGATCGAGGCCGGTACGGGCGCCTGGCGCCGACCCCGGCACACCCGACTGGCCCGGCGGTGACGTGGTGATGGGCAGCCTGGAACTGATCGCCGTGGTCTCCGGGGCCGCCTGCGTGGCGGGGCTGCTGCTGGCCGTGGTGGCGTTGGTCGGCACCCGTCGACCTCCCGGCGCGCCCCCAGGCGGCGGGTCCGGCTTCGGTCGGCTGTGGCGCGGACCCGGCAGCACGCCGGCCGAGCAGCGGTCCTACCAGGCGCTGCTGGTCGCCGCGCTGGTCGCGGGCGCGTTGGCGTTCCTGCTGACCGGGCTGCCGGTGGTGGGTCTCCTGGTGGCGGTCGCGGTGCCCGGCACCCCGTGGCTGTTCGGTGTGGGCAAGGCCGAACAGCGGGCGATCGCCCGGATCGAGGCGGTCGGCGAGTGGACCCGCCGACTCAAGGACGTGTCCGGCACCGGGCAGGGCCTCCAACAGTCGATCATCGGCACGATCGGCAGTGTGCCGCCCGGCATCGAGGACGAGGTGCGGCTGCTCGCCGCCCGTCTACAGGCCGGCTGGATGGCCCGCTCCGCGCTGTTGGCGTTCGCCGACGAGATCGCCGACCCGGTCTGCGACCAGGTGGTCGCGGCGTTGATCCTGCACCTCTCGGACCGGGGTGAGCGGCTGGGTGACGTGCTTGGTTCGATCGCCGGCGCGGCGTCGGCGGAGGTGGCCACCCGCCGGGAGATCGAGGCCAAGCGCACCCAGCCCCGGTTCGCGGTCCGCTTCCTCACCGGAATGACCCTGGCGACCCTCGCGTACGGGCTGATCAACACCGAGTACATCAGGCCGTACGGCACGCCTGTCGGTCAGGTGGTGATGGCCGTCCTCGGTGCCGCCTTCATCGGCCTGCTGGCCTGGGTGCGGTCGATGAGCCAGCCGCAGCGGCCGGCCCGGTTCCTCCCGGCGCCCGATCCGAGCGAGGTGATCGCATGATGGTCAACTGGCAGTTGGTCACGGCGGTCTGTGGCGGTGCCGGCGTCGGGTTGGGCGTGTTCCTGGTGATCCGGGAGCTGGTACCGGCGACTCCGGCGCTCGGGCCGGCGCTGCGCCGGCTGCACCAGCCGCCGGGCACCGGCCAGATCGCCACGCCCGCCTCCCGCCGGCTGGACTGGTTGAGCGGGTTCTCCCGCTGGCTGCGGCCACCCCACCGGCAGCTCGCCCTGATCGGTCAGACCTCCGAGCAGTACGCGCTGTCGGTGCTGCTCTCAGCCCTGATCGGGCTGGCCACGCCCACCCTGCTCGGGGTGATGCTGTTGCTGCTCGGCGTCTCGTTTCCGTTCGTCGTACCGGTGCTCGGCAGCCTCGGCCTGGCGCTGCTGGGCGCTCTGCTGGCACATCGTGCCGTGCTGACCAAGGCCGACGCCGCCCGCGACGAGTTCCGCCAGGCCGTCTGCATCTACCTGGATCTGGTGGCGTTGCAACTCTCGGCGGCGCACGGCCCGGTGCAGTCGCTGGAACGGGCTGCGGCGGTCTGCGACGGCTGGGTGTTCGACCGGCTCCAGGAGTCGCTGCGGATGGCCCAGATGCAGATGCACGCGCCCTGGGACGAGCTACGCGACCTCGCCGACAAGATCGGCATCCCGGAGCTGGGCGACGTCGGCGCGATCATGCGCTCCTCCGGCAGTGAGGGCGCGCAGGTGCACGAGACCCTGCGCAGCCGGGCCGACTCCCTACGCGACCAGATCCGCACCGACAACCTCGCTCGCGCCGAGGCGGTGACCAGCAAGCTCGACATCCCGGGCGCGCTGCTCGTCTTCGTGCTGCTCGGCTTCGTCCTCTATCCGTTCGTCGCCCGTCTGTGACCCTGTCCACCTGGAGGAGAACGCCATGCCCATCTTCAGCTACCTGCACGTCGTGTTGACGACGCGCCTGGCCGAGCTGCGCCGCGACGGCGAGCGCGGCGACAGCCCGGTGCCCACAGCGGTGATCATCGCCGGCCTGGTCGTGGTCGCCATGGCCGTCACCGCGCTGGCCCTGACCAAGGCGGAGGACTGGATGGACAACATCCCGGACTACACGGAGCCGGAGTAACCGGGATGCGCCGAGCCGTGTTCGCAAGGTGGCACCGGGCGGTCGACGCCGCCCGGCGCCACCTCGCGGCCGGCGACCGGGATCGGGGTGCCAACCCGGTGGAGCTGGCCGTGATGATGCCGCTGATCCTGGTGCTGCTCTTCGCCTCGATCCAGATCGCGGCCGTCTTCCTCGCCCGCTCGACCGCGTTGAACGCCGCGCAGGGCGGCGTCAACGCCCAGCGGTCCTACCAGGCGGCGGATGGCGCCGGGGTGGCCAGCGCCACCCAGTTCCTGGAGGCCGCCGGCGGCTGGCTGGTGGGCTGGAACGCACCCGGCCCGAACTGCGTGATCATCGACGACGTCGAGGTGACCTGCACGGTGAGCGGCCGGTCCCTGTCGGTGGTACCGGGGGTGGACTTCGCGATTCAGCAGACCGCCCACGGGACGGTGGAGAGGGTGACGCCGCCGTGAACCGCACCGCCGAGCGCGGCTCGGTCTCCATCGAGGTGGCGGTGCTCGCGCCCGCGTTCATCGCGCTGATGGTGTTGGCCGGCGTGGTCGGGCGTACCGCGCTCGCCGCGGAGGCGGTCGAGGCCGCCGTTCACGACGCAGCCCGTGCCGCCTCGATCTCGCGGGACGCGGAAACCGCGAAGACCGCGGCACGGGAGGCCGCCGAGCAGCAGCTCGACTGGCACGGCCTGGCCTGCGCGAACGACCTGAACCCCACGTTCACCGGTTCGGTGGCCGGCACGGCGACCAGCTTCGACAGCGCCTTCGGCAGCACGGTCGGCGAGGACGCCACGGTGTCGGTGCAGATCGTCTGCCTGGTGTCGTTCGACGACATCTCGCTCGGCATCCTGCCCGGGATGCCCGGCGGGAAGCAGATCACCGCGAACTTCACCTCGCCCCTGGACCGCTACCGGAGCCGGCAATGACCGCCACCACGCCGGCACCCGACCACTCGCACTCGGGTGAACACGGCCGGGTGAGCATCTTCCTCGCGGTGACGATGATCGGAGTGCTGGCCATCATCGGCCTCTCCTTCGACGTCGCCGGGCAGCTCCGCACCCTGCAGCGCGCCCAGAACCTGGCCGCCGAGGCGGCTCGGGCCGGCGGTCAGGCCATCGACCGGGCCACCGCCATCGAGGGCGGACCGAAGCGGATCGACCAGCAGGAGGCGGCCGTGGCGGTCGCCAACTACCTGGACGCCGTCGACACCGCCGGTCACAGCGTGAGCTTCCCCGAGGTCGGGGGGGAAACCCAGATCCGGGTGACCGTCACCATCACCTACCACCGCTCGATGCTCGGGCCTTTCGTCCACGACAAGACCGTCACCGTCACCGGTGAGGCGACCGCGAGTGCCATCACCACAGCACCGTAGGAAGGAAGGCAGCCATGTCCGCATCGGGTGGGTCCGTCGTACGACGGACCGGACGGATCCTCACCGGCATCGGCGCGCTGGCCGTGCTCCTCGTACTGCTGGTCGGCGCGCCGATCGCGTTGCTGGCCTTCGCAGGTAATCCCCTGCCCGACCACCTTCCCACCCTCAGCGAGGTGGGCACCGCCCTGACCAGCCGGGACGACGGTCAGCTCTTCCTACGCGCACTGGCCGTGGCCGGCTGGTTCGGCTGGGCCACGTTCGCCTTCTCCGTCCTCGTCGAGTTGGGCGCACAGACCCTGCGCCGGCCGGCACCGAAGTTGCCCGGAATGGGACGCCAGCAGAAGGCCGCCGCCGCGCTGGTCGGCTCGGTCGCGCTGATCCTGATCGCCAGCCCGGCCGCCGCCAGCGCCGCGGCGATCTACGGCCCTCCGGCGTACCCGGGTCCGGGCGCACCGACGGTGGCCACCCTGGCCGCGCCGGCCCGCTCTGGCGCGACACCCGACACGGCAGCCCCGCTGGCCCGCGGCGGGCCACTCGGGTTGGCCGGGACGGAGTTGGCCGCACCCGGCGGCCCGTCGACGAGCGGCGAGGCCGCGCCGGTGTACCGGGTGGCGCGGGGCGACTACCTCGGTGAGGTGGCCGAGCGTTATCTGGACGAGTTCGGTGACTACCGACAGATCGCCAAGCTGAACAAGCTCGACGACCCGGATCGGATCCGCCCCGGCCAACTGCTCCGACTCCCGACGGAGGCCGCCGACCAGGGGGCCCGGCAGCATGCAGGTGGCCGCCTGGTCGGCCGGCCCGCGGCGCCGAAACCGCCCGCGCCCCGGCCGGCACCCGAGCGGGCCGCCCCGGAGCGGGTGGACCCGGCACCACCCAGCGGTACGGGGTCAGCGGGCCAACCACCCGCGATGACGGTCGGCGCAGCCCGGGCCGGTGCGGCCGACCGGGTGAACCGGCCGCTGGCGGTCTCCGCCGTCCTGGCCGTGGCGAGCATTGTCGGTGCCCAGATCGGCGCGGTCCTGGGTTTGCGTCGACGCCCGGCCACGGCCGGGGCGGCTCCCCGGTTGGCCGCGTCCTCCCGCAAGCCCCGAGGCAGCACCGGCAGCCTGGGCCGGACCACCAGCAGCGCGGCGCGGAGCACCGGCGCGAACCGGCGGACCACCGGTGGAGCGGCTGGAAGCGGTGCGGCCTGGGCTGCCAGCCGGGCAGCCGCAGCCATCGAAGCTCCGGCACCACCCACCGGTCGGATGGCGACGAGCGACAACGGCACCGCCCCGAGCGACAGCGGCAGACCACCCGCCGGCAGCGGGATGGCTCCCCCCGGTAGCACGGCGTTTCCCGGCGGAGGGATGGCTCTCTCCGGTGGCGCGGCACCCCACGGCGGCACGGCGGGGCCCTCTGGCGCACCGGGTTGGGGCGGTGACGACGGCTGGGCTGGTGATGGTGCCGAGGGTGGGCTGTTCAGTGGAGGGCACGGCCTGGATTCCGTACCGGACGGGCCGCCGGTCGGCCGCCATCGGCGCAGCTGATCCAGGCCGGGCCGGGAATGATCCGGACCGGCGAGCCGGCCGGGGCAGAGCAGCACCACCGCCAAGGCGCGGAGCGTCAGGCCGGAGACCGCCGTCAGGGCAGGCGGGTCTGGAGCACGCCATTTTGGATCCGGGTGGGCAGGATCTGCTGGTCGTTGCCGGACGGCCCCTGCATGACCTCGCCGCCGTTGAGCCGGAACGCGCTGCCGTGCCACGGGCAGACCACGCAGGCGTGGCCGTCGATCTCCTGCACCTCGCCCTCGCCGAGAGGCCCGCTCTGGTGCGGGCAGCGCTCCAACATCACGGTCACCTCGTCACCGTGCCGGTAGAGGATCACGGAGATGTCGTCGTCCACCTCTCGGGTGATCAGGGTGCGCTGCGGCAGCGTCGCCATGTCGACGAGCGAGTGCCAGCCGTCGGTCATCCGGCGCAGCTCGGAGATGCTCTGGTTGACCTGCGCCCCCTGCTTGTACGCGAGATGACCCCCGATGTACGCCCCGAGGCTGACGGTGGAGAGCCCGAGAAAGCCGAGGGCTCGACCGACGCCGTGCCGGCCGGACAGTCGCGCGGCCAACGAGCCGGCGTAGAGCGTCACGCCGACGGTGTTGGCGGCGGCGTGCACCAAGCCGACGCGGCGCTGGTCCCGGGCGAGTGCCGCCCAGTCGTTCAGCCCGGCGACCGCCGCCGGCACCGCGCTGACGGTGCCCAGGCCCACCAGCATCGTCGCGGGCCGCCGTTGCCCGGGCATCAGGTCCAGGACGGCGGCGCTGATCCACGCGCCGACCGGCACCTGCACCATCGCCGGGTGCAGTGGGTGCCCGATGGTGACCCCGTGCAGCAGGTCCCGCAGCCGCCGCGGACGCAGCGTGCTGAGGACGATTCGCTGCAACCGGTCACCGGTCCGGTCCAGCCTGGATGCCTGCTCAACCTTCGTCAAAAGTGCTCGCACCCGTACCGACTTCCCGGCGAAGGGTGTCGCAAACCGGTCGCGGGCGACAAAACTGTCACTCAGCGCGATCTCGCAGTTGCAGGGCCCGACACCCACCTGAACGACCGGTCATGCAAGATCGACCAGGATTGTGGGGGCCGGGCGGCGCGGGCATGCTGAGTCGATGAGTGTGCGGGTGGAGCGTTCCGGGCCGGTGACGACGGTCGTGCTGGATCGGGCGGCGGCTCGGAACGCCGTCGACGGGCCGACCGCCCGGGCGCTGGCCGACGCCTTCCGTGCCTTCGAGGCCGACCCGGACGCGTCGGTGGCCGTGCTCTGGGGTGCCGGCGGCACGTTCTGCGCCGGGGCCGACCTGAAGGCGATCGGCACCCCGAGTGGCAACCGGGTGGAGCCGGAGGGGGACGGGCCGATGGGTCCGACCCGGATGGCGCTCAGCAAACCGGTGATCGCGGCGATCGCCGGGTACGCGGTGGCGGGCGGGCTCGAGTTGGCGCTCTGGTGCGACCTGCGGGTCGCCGAGTCCGACGCGACGCTCGGCGTGTTCTGCCGCCGGTGGGGAGTGCCGCTGATCGACGGTGGCACCGTCCGGCTGCCCCGGTTGATCGGCGAGAGCCGGGCGATGGACCTGATCCTCACCGGCCGCCCGGTGCCGGCCGACGAGGCGTACACGATGGGGTTGGTCAATCGGGTGGTGCCACCCGGCCGGGCACGGACGGCGGCCGAGGAGTTGGCGGCGACGATCGCCCGGCACCCGCAGACCTGCCTGCGCAACGATCGGGCGGCGATGCTGACCTCGGCCGGGCGGCCTGAGACGGAGGCGCTGGCGACCGAGTTGGCGTACGGGATGGACTCGCTGGCCACCGACGCGGCGGCCGGTGCGGCCCGGTTCGCCGCGGGCGAGGGCCGGCACGGCGCGACGCCGCCGGGAGGGGTGAACCTCCCGGCGGCGCCCGGTGCGAGCCAGCTCAGTTGCGGTTGATGGTGAAGGTCGAGGTGGGGTTCTGGATGTCCACCGCGTTGTTGCTCAACCGCAGGTTGTTGAAGGTGACCGACCCGACGGCCGGCCCCTGCCCGGCCTCCGGCATGGGGTTGGCCCAGATGGCGAAGCCGGACTTCGCGTCGTAGGCGTCACCGCTCTTGCGCGCCCCGCTGATCGAGACGTTCGTGAAGACCGTGTCGGTGATCGGGTTCTGCGGTTGCCCACCGACGTAGTTGGTCTGGAACATGATGCCGCTGTAGGTCGGATCGACGATGTCGACGTCGCTGACCCGGATGCCCTGGAACACCTTCGAGGCCGAGAAGACCCAGATCGCCGGGAAGGTCTGCCCACCCCAGAAGTGCCCACCGGCCCGCACGATCGAGATGTTCTCGAACCGGGTCGGCGGGTTGGCACCGAAGCCGTTCATCGGGTAGCCGAAGTCCAGCGAGCTGATGGTGATGCCCGAGTAGACCAGGGTGTCCGCGATGTAGATGTTGCGGAACGTGTTGCCGTAGCCGCCGTAGACGGCCACGCCTGCGGCCCGCCAGGTGAGGGTCGAGGTCAGGTTCTCGTAGATGTTGTCCTTCATGTCGGCGCCGCCCGCGTCGATCGCCGAGAACAGCGCGAAGCTGTCGTCGCCGGTGGCCCGGGCGTCGTTGTTGCTGACCAGGTTGTTGGTGCTCCCGTTGGTCATGTTGATGCCGTCGGCGAACATGTTCCGGATCCGGGAGTTCTTGATCGTCATGTAGTCGGTGTTCGCGCCCCAGTAGAGGCACACCATGTGCTCGTTCCAGATGTTGTCGATCACGATGTTCGACACGTTGGAGAAGTCGAACACCTTGCCCGGGCCGTCGATCCGCGAGGTGTAGTTACCGAAGTACGCGAAGTTCTTGAACGACGAGTTCGCCGCCGACGCCTCAGCCCGGAAGCCGATGTCGGTGTTGTCCTGGCCCGACGGGGCATTGAACCGGGTGTACCAGGGACCGGCGCCGGTCACCTGGACCGCCTTGCCGTACACCTGGAACTTCGACGAGGTGGAGTAGTTGCCGGCGGGCAGATAGACCCCCACCAGGTTGCCGGTGGTGTCCATCCGCACCCGGTCCAGGGCGTTCTGCACGTCCTGGTGGGTGAAGCCGGTCGGCGTGGTGTAGCGGGACGGGTCCGGGTTGGCGATCGGCGACACCTGCTCGGTGTTGATGAAGTCGATCGCGTACGTGGTGGTGTTGGCCGGGTCCTTCTGGAGGCGGATCTTGCTGCCGGCCGGGACGGTGGAGTTGAGCATGACGTTGGCTTCGTCGTAGATGTGCCGGGGTCCGCCCGCGCTCGGTGAGTTGCCCGGGCTGGCCTCGTTGCCGTAGAGCCAGGCGTACCGGGACGTCAGGTCGATGGCCTTGTGGAACGTGCCGTCGACGTAGACGTTCAGCGTCGAGTTGATGCCGCCGCCGCCCGGTGCGTCCGGGATGGAGAAGCGGGTGACCAGCGTGTTGGTGCTGGCCCGGGTGGTGAACTCGACGTAGCTGCCGGTCGAGTTGAGGGTCACCGCCCGCCGACCGGACGCCTCACCGGCCAGGTCGCCGATCTCCCGGTTCGGCCCGACGACGCTGGCGCCGCCGCCGACCGCGCCGTCCTCGGCCTCGTACATGTCGTACGGCATGTTGGCGCCGCGACCGACGAAGAGCGGGCGGTCGCTGGTGTTGTTGGCCTGCTTGACCGGTAGCTCGTTGGCGTCGGCGGCGAGCACCACCCGGACGGTGTACTTGCCGTTCGCGGCGGTCCACGTGCCCAGGTTGATCGGGCCGACCGTGGCGCCGGCGTTGATCACGCCGGAGTACGAGCCGGTCAGCGTACGGACCACGGTGCCGGACTCGTTGAGGACGGTGAGCGTGATGCCGTGCGCCCCGGACGCGGACGCCACACTGCCGGCGTTGCGCACCGACACCGAGAAGGTGACCGTGTTGCCGGCCGACGGGTTGCCCGGCGACCAGGCCACCGAAGAGGCGACCAGGTCTGACGTGGCGACCGGGCTGACCACCAGCGGGCTGGGGTTGGAGTAGCTGTTGTTGGTGTCGTCCTGCTCGACGACGGTGTTCGACTCGTCGACCTTCGCGCTGAGCGGGTAGCTGCCGGAGTCGCGGGTGCCGATGCTGGCGCTGACCGTGGTCGAGGCGCCGGCCGCGAGGCCGCCGACCGACGCGGTGCCGACCCTGGTGGAGCCCAGGTAGAAGTTGACGTTCGTCGCGCCGGAGGCCGCCGAGCCGGCGTTGCGTACGGTCGCGGAGAGGGTGATGGTGCTGGTCTCCACGGGTGCGGACGGGCTGATCGACATGCCGGTCACGGTCAGGTCCGGGTTCGGCGCCGGGGTGCCGAAGACCTGGAACTCGGCCACCTGCCCGGCCGGAGCGCCGGTGTTCGAGGCGATCGAGAGCCGCACGTCGGCCGCCGCGCCGCTGACCGGGATGGTCACCGTGTTGCCGCTGCCCGGGTTGAAGCCGTAGTTCGCCGCGCCGACCAGGGTGGTGAAGCTCGACGAGCCCTGGTCCCGGCCGAGCACTGCGATGTTCTGCGTACGCGCGCCCCAGGCCGAGTCCGGGTTCAGCTTGAGCACGATCTGGCTGAGGCTGGCGTTCGCGCCGAGCTGCACGGTCAGCGTGCTCGGGTTGCCGTTGCCCTCCCAGTAGGTGGCCACGTTGTTGTCGTTGGCGTTGGTGGCCACGAACGTGTGCACGTACCCGGAGGCGGTGATCGGCTTGCCGATCGCCAGGTTGGAACCGGTCGGGTTGCCGGTGCCGGTCCGGGTCACGGTGTTGCTGTTCGCCGACTGGTTGCCGGCCGCGTCCTTGGCCCGGACGTGGTACGAGACGGTGGCGCTGTCCGCCTGGCTGTCGGTGTACACGAGCGTCGAGCCGTTGACGCTGCCGCGCAGCGCGCCGTTGGCGTAGACGTCGTAGCCGGTCACCCCGACGTTGTCGGTGGATGCCGACCAGGTGAGCCGGATCTGCCCGCTGGCCGGCTGGGTGTACGCCAGGTTGCCGGGAACGCTCGGGGCCTGCGTGTCGGTGCTGCCGGTGCCGCCGTACACCTCGACCTCGGAGAACTGCGCGGCCGGCCAGCCGGTGTTGCCGGTGACCTGCACCCGCACGTAGCGGGTGCTGGCGGCGGTGAAGCTGACCGTCGCGGTGTTGCCGCTGCTCGGGTTGAAGGTGTAGCCGGCGGACGCCTTCAGGGTGGTGAAGGACGAGCCGTTGGTCGAGCCGAGCACCGACAGTGTCTGGGTACGGGTCTGCCAGTCCGACGACGGTGGCAGCTTGAGCACCACCCGGTCCACGTTGACCGTGGCGCCGAGGTCCGCCTGGATCCACTGCGGGAACGCGTTGTTGGCGCTCTCCCAGTAGGTCGAGGCGTTGCCGTCGTTGGCGTTGCCCGCCACGTAGTTCTGGTTGTAGCTGCTGGCGGTCATGGTCGCGGAGAGCCCGGCGAGCATGGCCATCCGCGCGGCGGCGGCGGCCGGGTCGACCGCCGGTGCCGCGCTCGCCGCGGGGATGACGACCGGGGCGGTCGCGAGGAGCATCCCGGCGAGCACGCTGGCGAGCAGCCGTCGGTGGCTCGTGCGGGGGACGGGATTGGGCGCGCCGGGCGGCGGCGTGCCTCGTCTGGTGCCGTCTCTGAACATGGGTCGCTACACCTCTTTCGGGGGTGGGTGTGGGGTGCGTTGCCCGGCGACGGGTGCAGGGGTACGCCCGTCGTTCCGCGACAGGTGGGGGACGGTGCGGGTTGGGGGACGGGGTGGGCGGCCGACGCCGCGTTGCGCCGGACCGGACCGGTGGCCCCGCCCGGTCCGGGCGGGGCCGCCGGCCTAGCTGGAATAGACCTCGAACTCGCTGAGCTGGCCGGCCGGCCAGCCGCTGTTGCCGGTGACGGTGAGCCGCAGGTACCGCTGGTTGGTCGCTGTGAAGGTCACGGTGGCCGTGTTGCCGCTGGCCGGGTTGAAGGTGTAGCCGGCGGACGCCTTCAGGGTGGTGAACGTCGAGCCGTTGGTGGAGCCGAGCACCGCCAACGTCTGCGTACGCGTCTGCCAGGCCGACGACGGTGGGAGCTTCAGCACGACCCGGGACACCGATCGGTCGGCGCCCAGGTCCACCGTCAGCGACTGCGGGAAGGCGTTGTTGGCGCTCTCCCAGTAGGTGTTCGGGTTGCTGTCCACCGTGTTGGCGGCGACGTACACGTCGGAGTGGCTGGTCTCGGTGACCGATCGCCCGGCCGCCAGGTTGCCGCTGGGCGGCGGGGTCGTGGGTGGCGGGGTGGTCGGCGGTGGCGTGGTCGGCGGTGGCGTGGTGGTCGTGCCGCCGTACACCTCGACCTCGGAGAGTTGCGCTGCCGGCCAGCCGGTGTTGCCGGTGACGGTGACCCGGATGTAGCGGCGGTCACCGGAGGGCAACCCGATCGACACGGCGTTGCCCGTGCCGGGGTCGAAGACCCGGCCGGCGGACCCGGCGAGGGTGGCGTACGACGAGCCGTCGGTGGAGCCGAGCACCGACAACGTCTGGGTACGGCTTCCCCAGCCGGCGGGCAGCTTGAGCACCACCCGGTCGACCGATCGGACCGCGCCGAGGTCGACGGTGATCGACTGCGGGAACGCGTTGTTGGCGCTCTCCCAGTAGCTGGCCGCGTTGCCGTCCACCGCATTGCCCGCCGTGTAGCTCTGGTTGGTGCTGGTCGCGGTCGTCGACCGGTTCAGTGCCAGGTTCCCGCTGGTGGGAGGCGGCGTGGTCGGGGGCGGGGTGGTGGGAGGCGGGGTGGTCGGCGGCGGCGAGGTGGGTCCTCCGCCCCACTGCGGGTTCGGCCACGGGCCGCAGTACGGGGTCGGGGTGTACCAGCCGGAGTTGCCCGACCCCTGGGTGATCTGGAAGCCGGCGCCGACGCAGTTGTGGATCGGGTTGCTCTGCGCGATGTTGGTGGCCCGCACGTTGGTGAACGACACCTGGCTGTTCGCCTGCACCTGGAGCGCGTACGTGCCGGCGCCGTCGATCCGCACGTTGTCGAGGTTGATCCCGTTGGTCTGGCCCTCGATCCAGTGCAGCGCCGCGTACGAGCTGTCCAGGATGTCGGTGTCGGTGATGTTGATGGTGGGGTTCTGGAACGCCTCGTTGAGGGCGGAGAACCAGATCGCGCCGACACCGAAGTTCCAGTTGTAGTCCGAGTTGCCGTTGCGGATCAGGGTGTTCCGGGCGATCGTCCAGGTGCCCTGGACACCGGTGGCGCCCTGCACACCGGGGTAGCGGTTCGCGACGTGGATGCCGCCGCCGTTGGTCAGCGAGTCGGCCGTCACGTTGTCGGTGATGGTGATGTCCCGACCGCCGTAGCTGACCAGGTGGTTCGCCAGCAGGGTCACGCCGATGGTGTTGTGGGTGAAGGAGTTGTTGACGTTCGGCACGCTCTGCGCCCACATCGCCAACGCGTCGTCGCCGGTGTTGCGGACGAAGGTGTTGGTCACCGTCGAGTTGGTCACGCCGGTGTGGAAGTTCACCCCGTCCGCGGTCTGGTCCAGGATCCGGGTGTTGCGGATGGTGAAGTTGTCCATCGGGCCGTCCATCCACGCCCCGACCTTGGTGTTCTCCAACCACAGGTTGTCGACCACCGAGTTCGTCATCGCCCCGCCCAGCGCGTTGACCTGGTCGTCGTCGACCCGCTCCCGGATGTCGCCGATGATGGCGAAGTCCCGCAGGGTGACGTTGCGGCTCGGCCCGTTCGCCTCGTGTGCGCGGACCGGGCCGGTGTAGCCACCACCGGGGACGTACTTGCCGTAGATGCCGACGGACCTGTTCCGCTCGGTGGGGTGCCGGCCGCCGAGCACCGAGTACCAGGGTCCGGCGCCGCGCAGGGTCACCCCGTCGACCACCACGTGGTCCCAGAGGGTGAAGGTCCCGGTGGGAATCCAGACCGCCCGGCCCTGGGCCTTACCGGCGTCGACCGCCGCCTGGAACCTGGCGGTCGAGTCGGTCGCGCCGCTCGGGTCGGCGCCGAAGTCGGTGACCACGTCGATGACACCGGAGGGCTTCGTGATCGCCGGGGCGACCAGCTCGAAGTCGGCCAGGTCGATGGTGAACGTGGGCGACTGCGCGGTGGAGGAGACCTGGAAACGGATCTTCGTGCCGGCCGGCTGGGTGCTGCCGAACATCGCCCGGGTCTCGTCGTAGAAGTGGTGCGGGTTGGTGTCGCCCGGGTTGTTGTTGAACGGGTATCCGCCGTAGTACCAGCCGTACCTCGACGTCACCGGGACCGACTTCAGCAGCGACCCGTTGGCCCGCAGGTCGATGGCGGCGTCCCGGCCGGTGCCGGACGGGCTGTCCGGCAGGCTGTACCGGAAGGTGACCGCGTTGGCCGGGGCGGTGAGGGTGAACTCGACGTACTCGCCGACGGCGTCGAGGGTGACCGCCTCCCGGCCGGACGCCTCGGACGGCAGCGTGCCGTAGCGCCGGTCCGGGCCGATCTTCGTGCCGTTGTGGGCGGTCTCCTCCGCCTCCTGCTCGACGAACGGCACGGTCGCGCCCCGGTTGGGGATGTCGAAGGGGGACAGCCCGGCCGCCGAGGCCGGGGTCGCGGTGCCGGTGACCGCGAGAGCGGTCAACGAGGTGGCGGCGAGCAGGGCGGCGGCAATGGCGGCCAACCCTGCCCGGGTCGGGTGTCGAAGGTGGTGCGGGGTGCCGGTGGTGTGGTTGGCCATGAGCTGCGCTCTCCCTTTCGTCAGGCAGGCCAGATCCCCCCGTGTCGGTGCGGCGCGTCCCCCTCGTTCCTCCTTCCTTCCGTTCGGGTGGCGTGGGGGGGGGGGGCGGGGGGGGGGGGGCG
>NZ_JBDPLX010000032.1:0-67483 GCF_039871815.1 Micromonospora sp. B9E7 | reverse complement strand
CGGCGGTCATGGCGGAGGGGAAACGCCCGGTTACATTCCGAACCCGGAAGCTAAGCCCTCCAGCGCCGATGGTACTGCACTCGTGAGGGTGTGGGAGAGTAGGACGCCGCCGGACAATCTTTCCAGAAAGGGTCACCCGTGAACGGGTGGCCCTTTCTGCGTTGGCCCCACCATCCGCGAAACCCCGGTTCCAGCGGTGGGTGCTATCGGCGCCGGTCCTGCGGAGAATCTTGGACAGTTTCCGTCAAGCGTGAACGGAAACTGTCCAAGATCTCATCGTGGGCCGTTGTACTGGTGGCCGGCAAAGCCGGACAGGAGTCCCGCGAGGCCGCCGGCGACCGGCTCAGGGGAGCCGTCTGCGCCGAGGATCGCGGCCCATCGCCGCGTCGGTCGTGACAACGAAGGCCTGATCGACTCGACTTCGCTGAAACCGCGGTATCCGCAGCTCCGGGACACCCCGACATCAATGAAACCGAGTCGATCATCCACCGTCCGGACCCAGGGGCAGCCCGACCGCCTCGAGGGACCGAGCGGACCAGGGTGGACCAGGGTGGACCGGACCGGACTGTGCAGGGCATGGCCGAGGCCGGCGCGGACACCACCACCGCCACCGCCACCACCACCGTCGACGCGCTCTCAAACTGCTGCGAGCCGGAGCCGCCCCGGCGGACCTTGCGGCTCGGGGAAGGCACGAGATGCCCTGTGCGCCAACGACGAAACGAACCAAAGCGCTCGGGCTCCGGGGAACGCGCGGGACGGCCTTGGGGTCAGGAGGGCTTCGGGCCGCAGACGTAGCGGGGTTCTGCGTCGTAGCGCCAGGTGAACTTCTCCCGCTTGACCACCGCTCCACCCTTCTTGATGACCCGGAAGGCGTCCTGGGTGAAGCCGTTGATCCCGTTGGTCGCGATGCACGACGGACCGGGTTCCAGGTGGATCAGCTTGGGCGTGGTGATGTTGCGGCGGGGACCGTACTCCGTCTTCACGCTGTCGTAGATCTTCGTGCTCCAGATCGACACGGTGATCGTGCTGGACGTGTACGACGTGTCGATGAGGAGGCCGTACTCGGTGTTGTTGCGGAACTTGAAGTCCAGGTCCGGCCAGAAGATCGTCGACTCGATGACCGCCGGGTACCTGTCGAACCAGTACGAGTGCGGCTTGTGCTCGACGTCCTCCAACCCGGCGTAGTAGGTCGCGTTGAAGATCGTCGTGGTGAACTGCGAGGTGCCGCCGCCGACGCCCGGCACCAGTTTGCCGTTGAGGATGACCGGCGCGTCACGGTAGCCCTGGGCGTAGCCGCGTTCGCCGGTGTGGCCGTTCAGGGAGAACGTCTTCCCGGGCAGGACGACCGTGTTGTCGACGTCCTTGGCGATGGTGACGATGTTCTGGCTACGTGACGAGGCCAGGCCGCCGGTGAACCGGGTGGTGAAGGTGGACACCCGTTCCTTGATGCCCAGGCTGGACAGCTTCTCCGCCGTCAGTTCGGGTTGCGTCGGCTTCAGCTCGCCGGTCACCTCGCGGCCGTCCGACTTCGGTAGCACGGCCAGCAGGTCCTGACCCAGGGTTGCCGTGTCCAGTTGTTGGCCGGGTCGCCCGTCGGTGACGGCGGGGCGGCCACCGGAGATGGTCATGGTGGCGTCCTTCGCCGGCACCTCGATGGCGTTCAGGTCGTCGCCGAGCGCGGCCCGCAGTCGCTTGACGTCCACCGAGGGGGTCAGCTTGCCGGTCTTGTCGGCGGTGAACCGCAGGCTCTTCGCGATGGCGGCGGGTGGGACCTTCACCGACCCCTTGGTGGTGCGGAGGGTGACGGGTGCGGCGACCGCAGGCTTCGCCAGCTCGTTGACCAGCCGGTCCAGTTCCTCCGGGGTGGTCGTCGGGTGGCTCTCCACCAGCGGCACGGTGATCGGTGTGCCAGCCAGCCAGCCGGCGCGGACCACCTCGGCAGAGCGCTCCGGATCCAGGGCCAGCCCCGGTTTGGGCTGCACCACCTTCGGCTTGGTGCCCTGATAGGTGATCGCCGGCATGGTCATGCCCTGGGCCTGGTCGCCGAGGACCTTGCGGAGGGCGTCATCCAACTTGCTCACGTCGACGGTGACCACCGGGTCGACCGTGCGGGAGCCGACCAGGCGGCTGACCGGGTGCGCGTCGGCCGCAGCCGCTGCCGCGACGGTCGCCGGCACGTCGACCTCCAGCCCCACGTCGGCCGGGTTGATCTCGGCGCTGCGGCCGTCGACGGTGACGGTGAGCGGCTTGGCGTGGGCCGCCGCCCGCCGGGCCAGCTCCGCCCGCAACTCCCGGTCGGCGTCCGCGCGGCTCCGGCCGCCCAGTTCGGCGCCGAGCACGCTGGTGCCGCGAGGAACATCTCCGGCGTACGCCCAGGCACCCGCGCCCGCCACCGCGGCGAACACACCCCCGGTGACGCCGGCGGCGAGCAACATCCGCATCCGGCGGGGGCGGCGCGTGCCGCCCTCCGGCTCGCCGGGGCCGGGAGCCGTCACGGTGGCCGGCCCGTCGTCGGGCCAGGTTACCGCGGTGACCTGCACGGTGGGCCGGTCGTCGGCGGGTGGAGTCTTTTCGCCGTACAGCGTCACTGGAACCTCGATCGCCAGGGTGCCGCGGGAGTTTCCCACTCCCGGAGGCACCTACGGTAACGAATGCCCGGCGGTCCTTCGCGGCTACGCCCACCCGGCCCAGGTGCGGCGTGTCTCCCGGCGTGTCGCACGAGCCCGGGGTCGCCGCCGGCTGGGGACCGCGGACGTGGCACGGTGGCCTCGTGGACACAGCGGAACGGGTGTTGGCGTACGGCGGCGGCTGGCTGGACCGGGCGGGTCCGCTGCGCACCGATCCGGCCCGGGTGGAGGCGCTGCTCGCCGAGCCGACCACCGTCGTGCTGCCGATGTGGCGGGACCGCTGTCTCGTCGACGGGGACGGCCCGGTGCGGCTCAGCGCGGATCGGGCGTCGCTCGTCCGGTCCGCCGCTGGTGAGATCGTGTTCCTGGGACTCGACGGGGACGTGGCCGTGTTCGCCGCGGACCTGTCCGCGCTCCCCGAGCGGTCCGCCGCCGAGATGGCCGGCGCGGCGCGTGCCGTCGACGTACGGGCGCTGGTCGGGCGGCTCGAACCGGGCGACGCGGCCGTCCAGGCGTACGCCAGGGGGTTGTTGCACTGGCATCGGCAGCAGCGGTTCTGCGGGACGTGCGGTGCGTCGACCGTCGCCGGCGGCGGTGGGCACCTGCGGACCTGCACCGGCGGGGAGTGCGGGCGGCTGCTGTTTCCCCGGATCGAACCGGCGATCATCGTGTTGGTCGAGGCGCCGGGATCGCCGGGGCGGTGTTTGTTGGCCCGGCACGCCGGCGCACCCGAGGACGCGTTCTCGACGCTGGCCGGGTTCGTCGAGGTCGGCGAGAGCCTGGAGGACGCGGTCCGTCGGGAGATGGCCGAGGAGGCGGGCGTGACCGTCACCGACGTGACCTACCAGGGGTCGCAGGCGTGGCCCTTTCCGGCCGGCCTGATGGTGGGCTTCCGGGCGACCGCCACGTCCGACGAGGTACGCGTCGACGGGGAGGAGCTGTTGGAGGCGCGTTGGTTCACCCGGGCGGAGCTGCGGGAGCGGGTGACCTCCGGCCGTTCGCTCGGTCGGGTGGACGCGATCGACCACCGCCTCCTGGAGGACTGGTTGGCAGGGATGTCCTGACCGATCGGCCTGGTTCTACTCGGTAGTAAGTACACCTGTTCAGGTGTGTCGCTGACCCGTACCCTTTGCGCTCATGCCGTCTTCGACCGGTCTGGTGACCGCAGTGAGTTCGCGTGTGGCGTCGCTCCTACCTGACCGGGTCGTGGCGGGAGCCATCCGGGCTGTCTATCCGCGGGTGGAGCCGGAACTCGCGTGCCTCGCGGAGTTCATGCCCGCCGGTGGCACGGCCCTCGACGTGGGCGCCTGGTACGGGCCGTGGACCCAGCGGATGCGCAGGCGGGCCGACCAGGTCGTCGCCATCGAGCCGAACGAGGAGCTCGCGCGCAGCATTTCGAGTGCCTTCCCCGAGGTGCGGGTCGTCCGTGCGGTGGCGTCGGACCACGAGGGCAGCGCGGAGCTGTTCCTGCCGAAGGACGGCCCGGCTGTCGGCACCTCGTCCCTCGTACTGGGTGACGGCAGTTCGGCGTCGGTCACCGTCCCGCGGGTCACGATCGACGGCCTCGGCCTCCACGACGTGCGGTTCATGAAGATCGATGTGGAGGGTCACGAGCTGTCGGCGTTGCGCGGCGCGGCCCAGACCATCGACCGGGACGGGCCGGTGCTGTTGATCGAGGTCGAGGAGCGGATCCAGCCGATCGCCCCGATCATCGACCTGCTCGACGAGTGGGGCTACCGCGGTTACGTGCTGCCGGAGCGGGAGTGGTTGCCGCTCGCCGACTTCGACATCCGGGGTAACCAGCGTGGTGCGATAGCGCGGGTCACCCAGAGCCTCGCCCGACGTGTCGTGCTTCCACGGCCGCGCTACGTCAACTCGGTGTTGTTCAAGCGCGAAGGTAGGTGACCGGGCGAGCCGGTCCGGTCAGCCGACGGCCTCCGGAGAAGGGTTCCGTCGTTCGACGGAGGCTGTGGACGAGGGCCGGCGTGGTGCGTCCCGCCGTGATGGGGTGCAGACCATCACCAGCGCGGTCACCGCCGCGACGGCGAGAGCGCACCACATGATCCCCTGGAACGTGCGCGGCGCGACGAGCATCGTCAGGACGGCCAGCACACCGGCGGCCACCCAGAGCGGCGCCGAGGACCACCGCGCGCCGGCCGCGATCTTCGCGTTGACCACCGCGAAGACCAGCGCGTAGAGCGCTCCGGTGGCGGCGAAGAACGGGGCGTACTCGCCCAGTTGCGCGTAGGCCTCGCCGCCGGCCAGGCGGAACGCGAAGCCACCGGCCAGGGCCGAGGCGACGACGAGGACGGCACCACAGGCACCGATGATCGCGAGCATGGTGGTGCGGAGGCGGCGGTCACCGACGGCGAGGCGGGGCAGGGCCAGCACCGTGATCACCTGAGGTGCCCAGAGCGCGCCCTTGGTGAGTACGGTGCCGACGGAGTACGCCCCGGAGTCCGCTGGCGACAACAGTTGGCGGGCGAAGATCAGGTCGGCGTACGACACCACGAGCATCGCCAGCGCCGCGGTGCCGGCGCTCAGGACCTGCCGGACTCGCAGGGCGCTCCTGACGCTCGCCGTGTCGCCCCCGTCCGCCGAGGCGGGACGCGCGATCCAGGCCAGGACCGGCAGGACGAGGTACGCGGTCACCAGGCCGGCGAGGAGCGTGTCCACGACGTCTGCGCCGAGGGCGAGGGTGACGATCATGCCGGCGTACCGCCCGACGGCGAACACGACCATCGCCCAGGCGAGGCGGAGGAAACGCTGTTCGCCCTGTAGCTCACCGAGCCAGCGGCCGGCCAGGACGACCGCGAAGGTCGTGGCGGCCACCAGCGCCACGACCGTCAGGGACAGCCGGAGGGCGGTCACCATGAGCGGCGTGGCCACGACGACGGCGCCGGCGGCGACCGCGGCGGTGACGAGGGTGACCCGTACGGTCGGTGCGCCGGGCTGGCGGGCACGGTGCACGGCGACGGCCATCTGCAGCCCCACGCCCGCCACACCGGCGATCGCGACGAGCGCCAGCACGGTGGCCAGCACACTCAGTTCCTCGGCCGCCAGGTGCCGGGCACCGACCATGGGAAGCAGGTAGGCCAGGCCGTTCGTCACCATCGCGGCGACCGCCACCGCCGCGCCGGCCGCTCCCAGCCGGCTCGGCCCGGACCCGGCCGTCGTCTCAGTCATCGCGCCTCATGTCGGTTCGCCAGGGGAATCGGCTGTGCCCAGAGCCTCGCGACCTCGACGCGGTCAGCTCGTCAGGCAAGGTACCCCCGTGCTGGCCCTGTGCCTAGGTCTCCGCGAGGACTGCTCGGCCCGCGGCGGCGTCAGCCCTCGTAGAGTGCTGTCCGGAGCCCCGGGTGCGACGTCGGGCCCGCTTCCCGTCCAGGTCTTGGGGGTCCGTGTGCGCCGACCGATACCGGAGTTCGGCACGGCGCCGCGGCGCGCTGCCGTCGTACTCCGTCGCTGGTGGCCGGAGGTCGTGCTCGGGCTCGGCGTGGTCCTCGCGATCCTCGGCCCGGTGCTTCGCCGGGGTTACCTCCTCCGCTACGACCTGGTGTTCGTGCCGGACCCGCCGTTCGGCGCGACAGTCTGGGGCAGCGGCTCCGAGCTGCCGCGTGCGGTGCCCAGCGAGCTGCTCGCGGTCGGCCTGTCCCAGTTGCTCCCCGCCGACCTGGCGGAGAAGGCGCTCCTGGCCGGTTGCCTCGCGCTGGCCGCGGTGGGTGCCGCCCGGTTGGCTCCCGTCGGTCACCCGTTGGCGCGGGTCGCGGCCGGGCTCGGGTACGTCTGGAACCCCTGGGTGTACGGGCGATTGCACCTCGGGCAGTGGGCGGTCGTCGCCGGGTACGCCGCGTTGCCCTGGGCGTACGCCTGGGTGGTGGGGGTGCTGCGACGCCGGCCGGACGGCACCGATCCGCCCGACGGTGCGGGCCCGCGCCGGCGCTCGGCGGTGGCCGGTGGTCTCGCGGTGGTGCTGGGTGGTCCCGCGATGGTGTTGGCGGCGGTGCTGACCTGCGCTCCGGCGTTGGCTCTGGCCCGCCGGTGGCGGGCACTCGTCGCGGGCGCCGCGACGCTGGCCGGCCTCACCGCTCCGTGGCTGCTGGCGTTTACCAGTCGTGGCGGCGGGATCGATCTCGACGAGCGGGGTGTCGCCGCGTTCGCCGCCCGTGCGGACACGCCACTCGGCGTGCTCGGCAGTGTGGTCACGCTCGGTGGCGTCTGGAGCCGGTACGCCGTTCCGGTCGGCCGTGACCAGTGGCCGGTTGCCCTGCTCGCGCTGGCGCTCGCGGCGGCGGCGGTCTGGGGGTTCGCGCTGACCCGTCGCCGTTGGCCGTCGGCGGCCTGGTGGGGTCTGCTCGTCGGTGCCGTGCTGGGCATCGTGATCGCCGTCGTTCCGGCCTGGCCGGGGGGTGCGCAGTGGATGACCGCGCTGGTCGAGCATGTTCCACTGGCCGGGGCCGTCCGGGATGGCACCCGCCTGCTCGCGCCGCTCGCGCTGCTGCAGGCGGTGGGTCTCGGAATGCTGGTGGAGTCGTTGGCCACGGCGGGCGCTCGCGCGTTGGTCCCGCTGGTGGTGTTCGCTCCGGTGCTGCTCCTCCCCGGTCTGGCCTGGGGTCTCAGCGGCCAACTCGACACGTCGCGATACCCCGCCGAGTGGTCGGCGGTGCGCGCGGTGGTGAACCAGGACCGGGTCGGCGGCAGCCTGGTCTCGCTGCCCTGGTCGTCGTTCCGTGCCTACGGTTGGGCCGGAAACGTGCCCGTGCTGGACCCGGCGGCACGGGCGTTCCGCCGACCCGTGATCGGGGATCAGGACGTGCTGGTCGGCCGGGACCGGATCAGGGGTGAGAGCCGCGAGGCCGATCGGGTGGCGGCGGTGTTGGCGGAGCCGGGTGACCCCGGGCCGGCCCTTCGTGGGCTCGGGGTGCGGTACGTGCTCATCCAGACCGATCAACCTGGTGGTGCCGAGGCCGAGGGTCGTTTCACGGACGCCGAGGTGGTCCGGCGCGGCCGGACATTGACGCTGATCCGTCTGCCTGATGGCGGTTCTTCCCGCTCGGTAGGGACTGTCGGCATTGGTCCCATGCTGGGGTATTCGGTACTCGGGGGCACCCTGTTGATCGCCCTTTCGTACCCCACAGCACGACGGCGGTCCATGTTACTGTCCGGTACCTCTTGTCGAAGGGATCGTCAATGAAGGCATCCTTCAATCCCCTCCTGACCGCTGTCGTCGCCGCGGCGGTGGGGGCCGTGCTGGGAATTCTGGCCGTCTCGATCGGGACGTCCACCATCACCAACAGCAACACCAAGCCTGCCAACGTGGAGCAGCCCATCATCGTGTACGGCGAGCGCTGACGGCCCTCCATGGAGGGCCTACCTCCTGACGTGTCGTCAGATGCGGTCGTACTCGACGTCGTGGTGCCGGCCTTCAACGAGGCAGACCGACTGCCGGCAACCCTGCTCCTGCTCCGGGCGGCGCTGGCCGGTCTCGGTGTGCCCTGCCGGGTGACCGTGGTCGACAACGCCAGCACCGACGGAACCGCCGAGGTGGTGTCGTCCGCGCTGCCCGGCACGGTCCCCGTCCGGCTGTTGTGGTGTGGCGAGCGAGGAAAGGGGTTCGCGGTGCGAACCGGTGTGCTCGCCAGCGACGCGCGCTACGTCGGCTTCTGCGACGCGGACCTGGCCACCGCACCGGACAATCTCGGGCAGGTGCTCAGCCTTCTGACCGAGGGCGTCGACGTGGTGGTCGGTTCGCGGGCGCACCCCGAGTCGGTGGTCGAGGAGCGGCACAGTCTGCTCCGCCGGTGGGGCGCGGTGGCGTTCCGGGGCGCGGTCCGGCAGGTGGTCCGCAGCGTGGGCGAGACGCAGTGCGGGTTCAAGTTCTTCCGCGGCGATGTCGCACGGCGGGCGTTCGCGCCACTGCGGTGCGGCGGATTCGCCTTCGACGTGGAGGTGCTGGGGCGCGTCGAGCGGGCCGGTGCCCGGCTGGAGGAGATCCCGGTCAACTGGGTGGACGTGCCCGGTTCGCGCTTCTCTCCGGTCCTGCACGGCTGGCAGAGCTTCGTGGACGTCGCGAAGATCCGCTGGCGTCTGCGGCACGCCAATGCCGCCTCCACCGTGCCGGTGCCGGTCGTCGCCATCCCGGTGGCGCCCGATGTGGCCAGTGGTGCCGCCACCGTTGGATTGCGGCCGTGAGTGTCGGATCTTCCCCGGTCGCTTCGGCTCCCACCACCGACGTCCCGGTGGTGGGCCGCCGGATCGCGGTGCTCAACTGGAAGGACCCCTGGCATCCTGATGCCGGGGGCGCCGAGGTCTACGCCTGGCAGGTCGCCCGCGATCTGGTGACCGCCGGCGCGGAGGTCACCTTCCTGACCGCCCGGCCCCGGGGCCAGCGCGGCGACGAGGTTCGGGACGGCATCCGGATCGTCCGGGTCGGTGGCCGGTGGAGCATCTACCCTCGCGTGCTGGGTTGGTTGTCGCGCCGCCGACGTCAGTTCGATGCCGTGCTGGACTGCCAGAACGGCATCCCGTTCTTCAGTCCGGCGGTCCTGCCGGCCAGCGTGCCGGTGATCTGCGTGATCCACCATGTGCACGACCGGCAGTTCCGGCTGTATTTCGGGCCGCTGGTCGGTCGCTTCGGTGCGTGGCTGGAGGGGCCCGTCGCCCGCCGCGTCTACCGCCGTTGCGTGACCCTCGCGGTCTCGCCCTCGACAGCCACGGCCGTACGCGACCGGCTCGGCTGGACCGGCCCGGTGGTCGTGGTACCGAACGGGGCGGACGCCGACCACCCCCGACGCGGGTCTCGGGATGAGCGCCCCCGACTCGTCTGCGTCGGTCGGGTGACCCGGCACAAGCGGGTCGACCTGGTGCTCGACGCCGTCGACCAGCTCCGCGCCGAACGGCCCGACCTGCGCCTCGACATCGTGGGTGGCGGGCCGGACGTGGAGACCATCCGCAGGCAGGTCGACGAGCGTGGGCTGAACGACCTGGTGACGGTCCACGGCCACCTGCCCTCCGCCGAGCGGGACGCGCTGCTGGCCGCGGCCTGGTTGCACGTCTCCGGCTCGTGGGGTGAGGGCTGGGGCCTCGTGGTGGTGGAGGCCGCCGCCGCCGGGCTGCCCACGGTCGCCTTCGACGTGGACGGTCTCCGCGACGCCGTACGACCCGGTCGGACCGGGTGGCTGGTGGCTGAGGGCGAGAACCCCGCCGGCGATCTCGCCGCTGGTCTGGACCGCGCACTGGACTCCGTCGCGACCCTGGCCGAGGCGGACCGGATGGCGGCCGAGTGTCGGCAGTGGAGCGACGCGTTCCGCTGGGCGGACACCGGCCGGCGGGTCCGCGCGGTCCTCGGGGACCTGCTCGCCCCACGCGCGGTGCCGTGGGCGTCCGGGGACGCCTGCCTCGTGGTCCGGACTCCTGAGCCGGACGACCTTCTCGCCCGGGTGGCACCGCTGCTGCCCCACACCCGGCACGTCGCGCGCGACCAGCGGAGTCTGTGGATCCTGGTGCCGGGCGCCGATCCGGCGGCGATCCGGCAGGTGCTCCTCGACGTGGGCGTCGCCGAGGACGCCGTGACCGAGCTGAGGGCAGGCCGGGACGAACTCCTCACCGGAGTTCCGGTACGGCAGTGCTGACCGCGTGGTCGACCGCCCGTCGTGCTCCCGGGGTACCGTCCGCGACGGTGTCCCTGGCGGTGTGGCGCCTGCGTGAGCTGCTGGTCTGCCTCGCGCTGATCGGCCTGTGCGTCACCCAGAGCCCGGGTCTCATCGTGCCCGAGACGAAACTGGACATGGCCCTGGACCCGGGCGGGTTCCTCGCCCGGGCCACCCACCTGTGGATCGCCGACTGGCAGTTCGGAACCCTGCAGAACCAGGCCGTCGGCTACTTCTTCCCGATGGGACCGTTCTTCCTCCTCGGTGAGGCGATCGGGTTCCCGGCGTGGCTCGTCCAGCGGCTCTGGATGGCGACGCTGCTCTGCGTCGCCCTCACCGGTGTGGTGCGCCTGGCCCGCGCCCTCGACCTCGGTGGTCCGGCGTCCCGCCTGGTCGCCGGCGCGGTGTTCGCCCTCTCACCCCGGGCGCTGACCCTGGTCGGCACGGTCTCGCTGGAGTTGCTGCCGTACTGCGTCGCCCCATGGGTGCTGTTGCCGCTGGTCAAGGGAGCTGCGGGCGGCTCGCTGCGACGGGCGGCAGCGCTCAGCGGCCTGGCGGTGGTCTGCATGGGCGGGGCGAACGGGGCGGCCGCCGCGTGCGCCGTACTGCCCGCCTTCCTCTACGTCGTGACGCGCGCGCCCGGGAAGCGGCGATTCCGCCTGCTGGTGTGTTGGACGGTGGCGATGGTGGCCGCCACCTTCTGGTGGCTCGCGCCGTTGCTGCTTCTGCAGCGGTACGGCTTCCCGTTCCTGCCGTTCACCGAGAGCGCCGCGGTGACGACCGGGGTGACCACCCTCCCGGAGGCTGTTCGCGGTGCCACCCACTGGGTGGGTCACCTGGCCGTCGACGGCGTGCCCTGGTGGCCCTCGGGGTGGGCCCTGGCCACCGTGCCGTGGATGGCCCTGCTCACCGGTCTGGTCGCCTGCATCGGGCTGGCCGGCCTGGCCCGTCGGGATCTTCCCGAGCGGCGGTTCCTGCTGGTCGCGGCGCTGGTCGGGCTGTTGACGTTGACCGCCGGAAACCTGTCGAACGGCGGAGCCCCGTTCGCCGCGTCCGTGCGGGAGGCCCTCGACGGCCCGCTGGGCGCGCTCCGCAACCTGCACAAGTTCGACGTCGTCATCCGGCTGCCGCTGGCTCTGGCCACCGCGCACATGCTGGACACCGTTGGTCTCATCGCCGTCATCCGTCGGTTCTCCCGACCCACGGGAATGGCGCCCCGGCGGGTGGCGCTGGGGGTCACCGCCGCAGCCCTCGTCGCGGTCACCGCCGGCGCGGGCAGCGCGGGCCTCACGGCGGGCGGCGGCTTCCCAGCCCTGCCCGAGCACTGGCGGCAGGCGACCGGGTGGCTCGACCGCAACGCCGGCCCGGGAACGACGCTGCTCGTCCCCGGTTCGAACTTCGCCGAGTACGACTGGGGCCGCTCGTTGGACGAGCCGGTCCAGCCCCTGCTGGACTCGCCGTGGGCGGTGCGTTCACTGGTGCCGGCCGGCTCCGCCGGCAACGCCCGGCTGCTCTCCGCCATCGACGAGCGACTCGCCTCGGGCGCGGTCTCTCCGGGCCTGGCCGACGTGCTCGCCCGACTCGGCGTGCGCTACCTGCTCGTCCGCAACGACCTGCGCCAACCCGTCGGCGCCATCGCCTGGCCACTCCTGGTGCACCGGACCCTGGACAGCGCACCCGGGCTGTCCAGGGTCGCCGAGTTCGGGCCAGGTGTGGGACTGCCGCCGGATCTCGGCGGGGCATGGGACTACGGGCTGCGCAAGACGTACCCGGCGGTGGAGATCTACCAGGTGGACCGGCCGACCCCCCGGGTCACCCTGGCGGACGCGGCGCAACCACTCGACCTGGTCGGCGCACCGGAGACACTGCTGGATCTCAGCGATGCCGGTGTGCTCGGCAACCGACCGGTGATCCTCAACGGCGACGGCCCGGTGACCACGGGAGCAGGCACGGTGCTCGCCGACAGCCTTCGCCGTCGGGAGGTCGACTTCGGGCTTCTCCGCGGCAACACCTCACGGACGTTCACCGCGAACGACCACCCACGACAGGTGCGCGCGGTCCACGACATCCTCGACCCCGCCTGGGACACGTCGCTCACCTCGGCCGGATATACCGGGGTCACCGACGTGCGGGCCTCCTCCAGCGCGGCCGACGTCGCCGGCCCCGCCGCGCTGCGTGACCCGTCCGCCGGGCCGTTCGCGGCAGTGGACGGCGACAGTGGTACGGCCTGGTTGACCGACGGTGCCCGCAAACCGGTGGGCCAGTGGCTGGAGGTCCGGTTCCCGGAAGCGATCCAGGTCGGGTTCGTGGACCTACAGGTGGTCGACGACGAGGTGATCGGCGCAGCGGTGACCCGGGTCGAGGTCAGCACGGCCAGCGGCACCTCCGTGCACTCGGTGACCGACGCCGGGCGAGCCCCACTGCGGTTGGCGATTCCGTCGGGGCGTACCACCTGGCTCCGCGTGACCATCGACGGCGTCTCCGGCGTCGACGTGCCGGGCCGGCGCGCGGGCATCCGGGACCTGCGGGTGCCGGGGGTGAGTCCCGGGCGTTACCTGCGGCTGCCGGCACTGCCCGACGCCAGCGCCGCGCCGGAGGTCGTCGCGCTGGCCCGGAAGGCCGTCGACCGGCCGGCCTGCGCCGTCGCCGACGACCACTACCTCTGCGCACCCGACCTGATCCGCCAGGGTGAGGAGACCGGCCTGGCACCCCGTCGCTTCGATCTGCCGAGCGCATCCACCGCCAGCCTCACCGGCCTGGCCCGCCCGGTGCCGACCACCGCGCTCGCCGTCTACGACGAGATGGTGGGCGGCCAGACCTTCACCACGTCGAGCGCCTGGTTCGCGGACCCGGTCGCCTCGTCACGGGCGTTGGGGGACGGGGACGACGGTACGGGCTGGTTGGCGGATCCGGACGATGCGCAGCCGACCGTGGAACTGCGCTGGGCCAAGGCCCGGAAGGTCAGCTGGGTGCGGTTGCGGTTCGCGGCGAGCCTGGTCGCGGCACCGCCGAGGACGCTGCGGATCACCGGCGACGACGGCATCCGGGAGGTGGCCGTCGGCGTGGACGGAGTGGCCCGCTTCCCGGCCCTGCGCACGAGCAAGCTCTTCATCGCGGTGACCTCGACGGTGCCGCGCAGCAGTCGGTCGACAGTGTTCTTCGAGCCGCAGCCCCTGCCGGTGGGTCTCAGTGGCATCGATGTGGAGGGGGTGGCGGAGGCCAACCAGCCCCGAGGCGTCGATCGGACCGTGACGTTGCCCTGTGGCGCCGGACCGACGGTCGTCGTCAACGGCACGTCGGTGCCGACGAGCCTGTCCGGCACCCTGCGCGATCTCCGGGACCTGCGGCCACTGCGATACCGCGCGTGCACGGTCGAGCCGACGGCCAAGACCAAGACCAGGGCCAAGCCGAAGGTGGACGCCGACCAGATCACGCTGCGGGCCGGCCGGAACGAGATCTCCGCCCCGGCGGACCGGTTCGTCGTCGACAGCGTGATCCTCAGCGGTGCGACAGCGGCGCGGATGGTCGACGAGCCGTCCCGTCAGGCGTTGACCGTGCTCTCCTGGACCGACCAGCGCCGGTCGGTCCAGGTCGGGCCCGGGGGCAGCAGCTACCTGGTCGTGCCGGAGAACGCCAATCCCGGCTGGCGGGCCACGCTCGACGGCGTCCGGCTCGAACCGACCCGGGTCGACGGGTGGAAACAGGCCTGGCTCGTGCCGGCCGGTGCCGCCGGCCGGGTCGACCTCGTCTTCACACCGGGCCGGCAGTACGACATCATCCTGCGGGTCGCCGGCGGTCTGCTGCTGCTGTTGATCGTCGCGGCCCTGCTGCCCGCGCGCCGCCATCGGCCGTCGTACCCGGTGGTGCCGGCCACCCTGGCGACCGCGCCGCTGCTCGCGATCGGCGTACCGGCACTGCTGGGCGGTCTGCTCGGGTTCGGTTGCGCGCTCGTGGTCGTGCTGTTGCACCGGCGTCGGATGCCCACGCCGGGGTGGATCTGGGTGCCGGCCGCCGTGGGTCTCGCCATCTACGGTTCCGAGCGGTGGTGGTTGTGGCGCGTCGGCTCGGAACCGGTGGCGGAGCTACTCGCCATGCTTCCGACGGCCCTGCTCCTTGCGGCTGTCGCCGCCCTCGTGCTGCGGTCCCGACGGGTCCGCGGCAGGTACGAGTCGCGTCGTGAGGGCCGGGTGCTCGGTTGGGCCCGTCGCCGTGGCCTGCAGCGCCGGAGCCTCGACCGGGACGGTGGAGGAAGCCCGGGCCCGGCGGTCGTCGGCCCGCCTCTTCAGGAATCTCCGCAGGTGCTGCGTCGGCAGCTCGATGAGGTAGTAACTGGCGGCCGCGACCGGGATGGTCAGGGCCAGGGTCACCGTCAGCAGCGCCCAGAACGAGCTGTGCATCCGGGTGAATCCGAGCAGTCGGAAGCACGCCTCGATGGCCAGGATGTGCCAGAGGAAGATGCCGTAGGAGATCCGACCGAGGAACCTGACGAGCGGCTGGAGCAGCAGCGCGCGCGGCACCCCGCCGGATCCCCGGCCGACGAGCGGCGCGATCACGCACCACGTGATGAGCAGGAACATCACGTGTTCGGTGACCGACTCGACCGGAGTGGCTGGTTCGAGGCCACGGGGACCGGCGATCGGCGTGCTGGCGATCCAGAGCAGCGCACCGGCGATCAGCCACGACGTCCCGGGAGCGAACGTGAGGACGCGCAGCCCGCGCGGCGTGCCGGACCACAGGTCCTCCTCGCCGGGGTCGGACCCGTCCGATCCCAGATGCGGGAGGAACGGAGAGGAAGTGGTGCTGGGAGGCCAGGAAGCGAGAACGGCCAACATGATCCCGATCCCGAACCAGTCCAGGAAGGCGGGCAGCCAGAGCCACGACATCTGCGGTAGAGGCGAGTCGGGCCCGTGCGCGAACACGTTCCACACGAGGCCGACCAGGACGAGCGCGATGCCGAGAGCCAACTGGCGTCGGGCCCGCGCCAGCGGGGTCCTACCCCCCATCCGCCGGCCGAGCGCCGCGATCACCGGCAGCGCCAGGTAGAAGACCGACTCGGTGGCAAGGCTCCAGGTCTGTTCCATACCGACCGGCAGCCGCAATGGTTCATATATGTGTACGAGAAGGAGGGGTATTGCCCAGTCCCAGAGTGACCTGAGGTAATCGATGTTGAGCCAGGTCAGTGCGACAACCGCCATTGCCCAGTAGCCGGGCAGAATGCGCAGTGCGCGATGCCAGAGGTATGTGCGTACTGGCGGTTGCGGCTGGGCTCGAATTGCTGCGCGCGCGAATGGCCGGTAGAGGAGGAAGCCCGACAGCGCGAAGAAGATCGCCATGCCGACATCCAGTCTGGCCAGCACTCCACCAGCTCTTCCGTACGAGTGGGTGAGTCCACTGAGGAATGAGACGTGATGAAGGAGCACCCCGAACACCGCCACGGCCCGAAGGCCTTCCAGGGCCGGTAACCAGCCATCCGTACGGCCACTATTCGGCTCGGACGGACGGATCGCTCCGCTGTTCGGAGCTTCTTTTACAGGTCGGCTCACAGGTCCTCGACATCCCATTTGTTGTGGCAGCCGGACGGCCGCATCCGGCCGTGGTCGGTGCGGCTCGGGAGGCCGCGTCGGACCATATCCGAAATCGGTCTCGTCATGTACTGTCAGCCGACTAGTCGACCAATACAAGGGGAGGAGTTACATGCGAGCTACGTCGGGTGCCATCTTGGTGGCGGCGGGCACGTTCCTGATCGTCGGGGCCGTGGCGACGCCGCTGGTCGTCGCGCCCGCTCTCGTCAAGGTGCCCCTGGACCAGAGTTCGGTGACGATCTCGACGGCCCAGAACGCGACCGTCCTCGATTTCGGCACGCTGTCGGAGCGGAGCGGGGTCAACCTGACCGCCCACCGAGCCGTCCGGGGCGATGTCAAGGACGGAAACGCTGACCGGGCGGTCTTCAACGTCGGTGTCCGGGTGATCGACGATGCCAAGAAGGAGATCACGCTCAGTACGGACCGGGTGGCCCTCGACCGGCGTACGGCGATGGCCGTCGCCTGCTGTGCCGAGGACATCAACGGCGCGCCCTTCAAGCACGAGGGCCTGACGTACACCTTCCCGTTCGGGACGGAGAAGAAGACCTACCAGTACTTCGACAACACGGCCCGGAAGGCGTACCCCGCGAAGTACGTGAGCACGGAGAAGCTGCAGGGGTTGACCGTCTACAAGTTCGAGATGACGGTCGAGCCGGTCCAGATCAGCGAGATCAAGGTCCCGGGCAGCCTGCTGGGTTCGACCGAGCAGGTCGTCAACGCTGGCCGCTACTACGCCAACACCCGCACCCTGTGGGTGGAGCCCGACAGTGGCGTGATCGTCAAGGGCCAGGAGAAGCAGTTGCAGACCCTCCGCGACCCCGCCGGCGCGGACAAGATCAAGATCATCGACGCTGACCTCGCCTTCACCGAGGACACCCAGAAGCAGCAGGCCAAGGCTGCCAAGGACGCGCGTGGTCAGATCAACCTGCTGACCACAGTGGTGCCGATCGTCCTCGGTCTTCTCGGCCTCGCCCTGGTGCTGTTCGGTGTGTACCTCGTCGTCCGTGCGGCTCGCCGCAAGCCCGAGGCGGCGCTGGTGGAGACCGACGACCGACCGACGGCCGACGTGCCGTCGCAGAGGTCCTCGGAGCCGGTCGAGGATTCCACGGAACCGGCCGGCGGACGCCACGCTGCGGAGCGCAGCGAGCCGTAACACACCCCCACCACCTCACCGCCGACCTGACCGGGCCGGTCGACCCTCGGGTCGGCCGGCCCGCTCGTCTCCGCCGTACGCCTCAGGCGCGGCGTACGGCGTAGCGGGTGCAGATCCAGTCTTCGGTGTACGGCAGGTCGGGCCACTGCCCGACGATCTCCCCGCCGTAAGCCGCCATCAGCCGAACCATGTCGGCGTGCGGCACGGCGGTCATCTTCATCGGCGCCGGATAGTTGAGCAGGTGACGCTGTGCCCAGCTGATCAGCCGGAAGGGTGCCACCCGCCAGACGAGGCCCTTGGCCGTACGCGCCAACTCGGTCGGCAACCCCACGACGGCGATGCCACCGGGTCGCAGGACGCGCAGGAACTCGGCCAGATAGCGGTCGATGGCGGGGCGGGGCAGGTGTTGCAGCACCAGGGCGCTGTAGACCAGGTCGAAGTGACCGTCGGGGAACTGACTCAGGTCCGGCGCGTCGTTGAGGACGAACGTGATGTTGCCGGCGCTCCGGTCGAGTTGTCGGGCGGTCTCCAGCATGGGTGGAGCGATGTCCACGCCGACGACCTCGTCAGCGTGCGGAGCCAGCGCCTGCGACAGCCGCCCGGCACCGCATCCGAAATCCAGCACCCGCTCCCAGCGGGTGGGTAGGCCCAGGCGGCGAAGCTGCCCGGTCGTCTCCTCGACATCGGTGCGGCCGGTGGCGAGGAACTCCTCGGCGTCCCACCGCCCGCCGCGCTTGCCGGGCTGGACGAGCACGGCCCAGAGCGGGTCCTCGCTGCCGAGCTTGGTCCAGTCGCGCCGTACGTCGTTCAGATTCACGCCGAAACAGTAGGGCATTTGAGCATCACTCGGGATCGACCGGCTCCTCGGTGATCCGGATGTTCGGATGGGTCCCCCGACCCGAACGGCCTGCGTGCGACGGGTGGGACCGGCACGTGCTTTACATTCGTTACCTTATTGTAATTGGTCAATGCGGTGTCACGCTTCGTGTTGACAACCTCTGGTCTCGACCGGAATCAGGATATTTTGCCCGCCTCCATCGACGGCTGTCTCCACTCAGGGTGACATCGCGCTGCCGCTGGGCCATGATCCTGTTACCGAGCAGTAATCGGGGGGTTGTGAGCTGCGCCGCAGCGGGTGCACCATCAAGCGCGATCGTTACCAGTCGGTAACAGATGACGGGCCCGGTGGGCCGCCACTTCGGGACCGGCCACCCGCACGCATCCAGCCGAGGAGGAACCGTGCAGGATCGCTTGAAGAGTCAGGGTCGTACCCGGTGGTGGCGGTTCGCCGCCATGATGGTGCCCGCCACGGCCGCCGCCGGCGCCATCCTGTTCGGAATGTCGACCGGTGCGATCGCGTCCGACATCACGGTCTCCGGCCAGACGTTCAAGATCGGCGCCGATCGCCTGGAGGGCGACGGCTTCAGGCAGTACGGCGGCATCGTCCGGGAGAAGGGCAAGGACGGGAAGGCCGGTCAGGTCCACCCGATCGCGCTGTCCGAGATCAGCAGCGCCGAGCTGTACAGCCTCTGCCAGTCCGTCCGCGCCGACCTGCCGGGCCTGCCGGTGGTGCTCACCATCAACGCGGGCGAGGGCAAGGAGCCCGCCCGCGCCAAGGACCTGCTGATCGCGATGGACTCCCTGGGCGGCAACGCGACCTTCACGAACATCAAGATCGGCCGGGACGCCACCGACCTGAACCCGACGGCGCAGGCCGGGTCGTTCGGCCAGAACTCCGACCACGTCACCATCACCAACCTGCAACAGGTGTCCCGCTACACCACGGCGGCCACGTTCAGCCTGGTCGGCCTTCGACTGAAGGTCAACGTGGGCGACGACGCCAAGGGCAAGGAGTGCTTCTGAGATGAGTCGGGGCTCGCGGTGCTCGTCACCGCGGGCCCGGCCCGTGTCCCCGTCCCGCTCGGCCAGGAGGAGTACGTGACAAGCGCGAACCCGTCCCACGCCCGGCCCGGTGGTCCGGCTCAGGCGTGGCGGCTCTTCCGCCGCTGGCAGCACAGCCGACCGTTCTGGGGTGGCCTGCTCACCGCCCTGGCCGGGCTGGAGATGTTCGCCTCCACCCGGATGACCCTCAACGGTCTGAGCTTCCGCAGTGGGGCCAGTGGTCTGCTCTCGCTGTTGATCCCGGTCATCCTGGTGACCTGCGGCCTGCTGCTCTGGTTCACCCCGGCGCAGCGGCTGTTCTACTCCGTCGTCGCTGCGGTGACCGCGGTCTACTCGCTGATCGGGCTGAACCTCGGCGGCTTCTTCGTCGGTCTGCTGCTCGGCATCGTCGGCAGCGCGCTCGCCTTCGCCTGGACGCCGGTCCAACCGGCCGCGTCCGACCACGACGACGCGTCGAACCACCCGGCGCCGCCCGAGCCCGAGGCGGACGACGTGTCGACCCGGGAGCAGCCGTCCGTCCCGCGGCCCGGTCCGAGGGCCTTCGGCATCGCCCTCGTGGTGCTCGGCCTCGCCGCTGCCGGCCTGGCCGCCCAGCCCGGAGCGGTGCAGGCCGCACCGAACCGGCCCACCAAGACCGCCTGCCCGACCCCGTCCCGGACCGTCACGCCGTCACCCGGCCGCGCGACCCCGACCCCGACGCCGACCCCGACCCGACGTGGCAACGTCATCAGCGACATCCTGGACGGCATCGGTGACCTGCTCCCCGGCGGACGCCGTCAGGCAACCCCGATGCCGTCGGTGAGCCCGACCGGATCGCCGAGCGGCACACCGACGACGCCTCCCGGGCCGGTCGACTGCCCGTCGTCGCCCCCGGGCAGACCTGGCCCGCCGGCGACACCCGAGAAGCCGGGCACGGTGCAGCCGGGAAAGCCGCTGCCGCGCATCGCCGCCGACCCGAGCCTGCCGACAGTGGCGCAGACACCGTCCAAGCTCACCGGGTCGTCGGTGCGGATGACCGGGCTGCGGTTCGACGGAATCATCGACCTGCACACGGTGGAGGGCGACCTCAAGGTGCTGAAGTTCAGCATGCGGGAGGCGGTGACCGACGACTTCCTGCTCCTCGCCGACGGCCCCGCCGGGCGCAACCAGCGGTACGCGACCGACCGGCTGACCGTCAGCGGGGACGTCGCCTTCTACGCCACCCGGTTCGTCGGCCGGTTGCTCGGCATCAAGATCACACTGACCCCGGATCTGCCGCTCCCGGAGGGCCTCCCGATCGCCTCGCCCATTCCGATCACGTTCACCGACCCGGTCATCGACCTGGCGTACGTCACCAGCAACACGCTGACCGCCCGGCCGGCGTTGGCGCTCAGCCTCGGCTGAACGCGCGGCTGCGCACGGCGGCGGCTCTTCGTACCCCCGGCGTGCGCAGCCGCAGCCCGATCAGAGCCGGGCCAGCGCCCGGCGCAGCGGGTCGAGACCCAGTGCGCCCAGGTCCAACGCCTGCCGGTGGAACTCCCGCAGGTCGAAGTCCGCCCCCTTGCGGGCCTTGGCGTCCTCGCGGGCCTGCAGCCAGATCCGCTCACCCACCTTGTACGACGGCGCCTGCCCCGGCCAGCCCAGGTAGCGGTTCAGCTCGAAGCGCAGGTTCTCGTCCGGCACCCGGCAGTGCGCCCGCATGAACTCCCAGCCCAGCTCGGGCGTCCACCGCTCACCCGGGTGGAAACCGAACGGGTTGTCCTTCGGGATCTCCAGCTCCAGGTGCATGCCGATGTCCACGATCACCCGCGCCGCGCGCATCGCCTGGCCGTCGAGCATGCCCAGCTTGTCGCCCGGGTCCTCCAGGTAACCCAACTCGTCCATCAGCCGCTCCGAGTAGAGCGCCCAGCCCTCGCCGTGCCCGGAGACCCAGCAGAGCAACCGCTGCCAGCGGTTGAGCAGGTCGGCCCGGACGGCGGTCTGCGCCACCTGGAGATGGTGACCCGGTACGCCCTCGTGGTAGACCGTGGTCACCTCCCGCCAGGTGGAGAAGTCGCTGATGCCCTGCGGCACCGCCCACCACATCCGGCCCGGGCGGGAGAAGTCCTCACTCGGGCCGGTGTAGTAGATGGCGCCGTCGCTGGTCGGGGCGAGGCAGCACTCGATGCGGCGGACCTGCTCCGGAATGTCGAAGTGGGTGCCGTGCAGCTCGGCGATGGCCTTGTCGGCCAACTCCTGCATCCAGTCCCGGAACGCCTCCTTGCCGCGGATGGTCCGGTCCGGGTCGGCGTCCAGTTTGGCCACGGCCTCGTCGACGCTGGCACCGGAGCCGGCGATGCGCCCGGCGACGACCCGCATCTCCGCCTCCAGGCGGGCCAGTTCGGCGAAGCCCCAGGCGTACGTCTCGTCCAGGTCGACCTTGGCACCGAGGAAGTACTGCGAGGCCAGCTCGTAGCGCTCCCGGCCGGCCGCCTGCTTGTCCCGCCCGTGCGGGGCCACCTCGTTACGCAGGAACTGGCCGAACTCGGCGGTCGCCGCGGTCGCCGCCGCCGCGCCCCGGCGCAGGTCCGCGCCGAGCGTGCCGTCTGCGCCCAGCCGCTCGACCAGCCCGTGGAAGAAGTTGTCCCCGGTCGGGTCGACCCAGATGTCGCACTGCTTGGCAACCTCGACCAACTGCACCTTCGAGCTGACCTCGCCAGCGGCGAGCGCCTCGCGCAACGTGGTCTTGTAGCCCTCCAGCGCTCCGGCGAAACCGTTGAGCCGGGCGGCGATGTTGGCCTGTTCGTCGCTGGTCTCGGTCGGCATCAGGTCGAACACCATGCGGATCTCGTGCAGCCCGCTGGTGATGACGCTGACCTCGCTGGTCACCTCACCGGCGTCGTAGCGGGCCAGGTCCAGGCCGAGCCGTTCCTGCATGGCCTCCTTGGCGGTGCGTTCCAACTCGGTCGCCGGCTCGGTCACCTCCAACTCGGCGAGCGTCCGGCGGGTGAGGTCCGCGCGCGCTCGGTAGCCCTCGGGCGAAAGGTCGTCGAGCTTGTCGTCATGGCCGGCGATGCCGACGAAGGTCGCGCCGGTAGGGCTCAGGGGCGCCCACTCGGCTACGTATCGGTTGGCGATTTCATCGATTCGTCCCACGCTGCGACCCTACGTGACCACCCTGCTCCCGTGTCGACGCCGTTTGCCGTGTCCAGGCTGCGGGCATCGCAGGCCGCGACGTCCGAAAACGGGTGCGATTCTGTCGGACCGGTAGGGCAGAGTGTCAGGGGTGAACACCGATACCACTCCTGACAAGGCGCCGCTGAGCGCCTGGCTGCCGGGCTTCCTCGCTCTCGCCGCGATCTGGGGCTCCAGCTTCCTCTTCATCAAGATCGGTGTGGCCGAGCTGCACCCGGTCCAGCTCACTCTCTACCGGGTCGTCGCCGGCGCGTTGACCCTGCTGGTCGTCCTCGCCGTGCTGCGCGACCGGCTTCCCCGCGAGCCCCGGGTCTGGGTGCACCTGGCTGTCGTCGCCGCGTTCGGTGTGGCCGTGCCGTTCACCCTCTTCGGCTACGGCGAGCAGCGGGTCGAGTCGATGCTGGCCGGCATCTGGAACGCCACCACGCCGCTGATCGTGCTGCCGCTGGCGGTGCTCGTCTTCCGCACCGAGCGGCTGACCGTTCGCCGTGCGGTCGGGCTCGGGCTGGGCTTCCTCGGCGTGCTGGTGGTGCTCGGGGTCTGGGAGGGCATCGGCGGAGCGCACTTCACCGGGCAACTGATGTGCTTCGGCGCGGCCGCCTGCTACGGGGTCGCGATCCCGTACCAGAAACGGTTCGTCGCCGGCAGCGCACACTCCGGCCTGTCGCTCTCCGCCGCGCAACTGCTGCTGGCCGCCGGGCAACTGGCCATCGTCACCCCGTTCGTCGCGGGCCTGCCGCCGCTGCCCACCGAGTTGTCGCCCGGCGTGGTGGCCAGCGTGTTGACCCTCGGCGCACTCGGCACCGGGCTCGCCTTCGTGATCAACATGCGCAACATCCGGGTGGCCGGCGCGAGCACCGCCTCCACGGTCACGTACCTGATCCCGATCTTCGCGGTGCTGATCGGTGCCGTGGCGCTCGGCGAACGACTCAACTGGCACCAACCGGTCGGCGCGCTGATCGTGCTGCTCGGGGTCGCGGTCTCACAGGGCGTTCTCGGCCGCCGCCGGACCAGCCCGGTGGTCGGCGTCGGCGCTCCCGCCGCCCCCGCCGCCGAGCCGGTACGTTGATCGACCGGGTCAGGCGCGGTTGTGGGTCCAGGCCACGAGCTGCTCCGCCGACCAGGTGTTGACGACCCGGTCGGCGGGGACGCCGCAGAGGGCGGCCCGCTCGCAGCCGAACCGTTGCCAGTCGAGCTGGCCGGGTGCGTGCGCGTCGGTGTTGATGGCGAACCGGCAGCCGGCCTCCAGCGCGCGGCGGATCAGCCGCTTCGGCGGGTCCTGCCGTTCCGGCCGGGAGTTGATCTCGACGGCGGTGTCGTGTTCCGCACAGGCGGCGAAGACCGCTTCCGCGTCGAAGTCGCTCTCCGCCCGGGTCCGGGCGCGGTGCCCACGGTCACCGGGACCGGTGACGCCGGCCGGGCGGGACGACACCATCCGGCCGGTGACGTGCCCGAGGATGTCCAGGTGGGGGTTGGCGACGGCGGTCAGCATCCGCCGGGTCATCTTCGACCGCTCGTCCTTCAGGCCGCTGTGCACCGAACCGACCACCACGTCCAGCCGGGCCAGCAGCTCGTCGTCCTGGTCCAGTGAGCCGTCGGCGAGGATGTCCACCTCGATGCCGGTGAGGATGCGGAACCCCTCGGGCAGCGCCGCGTTGACCTGCGCCACGTGGTCGAGTTGCCGGCGTAGCCGTTCCGCGGTCAGGCCCCGGGCCACCGTCAGCCGGGGCGAGTGGTCGGTCAACACCAGGTACTCGTGGCCCAACTCCACCGCGGCCAGCGCCATCTCCTCGATCGGCGAGCCGCCGTCGGACCAGTCCGAGTGGGTGTGGCAGTCGCCGCGTAGGGCGGCGCGGAGCGCCGTCGCCTCGGCGTCCAGGTCGCTGCCCTCGGTCGCCACCAACCGGCGCAGGTAGACCGGCTCCTCGCCGGCCAGCGACTCCGCCACGCACCGGGCCGTCACGTCACCGACACCGGCCAACTCGGTGAGCGTGCCGTTGCCAGCCCGTGCGGCCACCTCGGCTGCCGGCAGACCGGCCAACGCCTTCGCCGCCGACCGGAACGCGCGGACCCGGTACGTGGCCTCGTTCGCCCGCTCCAACAGGAACGCGATCCGGCGCAGGTCGGCGATGGGATCTCTCGCGCCGGCCATGTCAGGGAGCCTTCGGGCAGCCGTGTTCGCGCTGCCACGCAGTGACCTCGGCGGCCGGTTCCCGATTACCGCCGCGCCGCCAGGAATCCAGGTAACGCGCCGGCCAGAGCACCCCGCGCCGGATCCACCAGCCGTCCTTGCCGGTACACGGCGGCGAGATGCCGAAGTGCACATGGCACACGTTGTTGGCGTTGCCGGTGCGCCCCACCTTGCCGAGCTGCTGCCCGGCACGGACCCGCACCCCGGCATCGACGCCGCTGGTCACGACGCTCAGATGCGAGCCGTAGTAGCGCACCCCGTCGTCGCCGAGCAGGGAGACCGACAGGCCGCCGTTCTCCGGGCCCTGCGGCCCACGCTTCGTGTACCGGTCGACCCGACTCACCTCCAGCACCGTCCCGTCGGTCACCGCGACGAACGGCTCACCGCAGTCGGCGAAGAGGTCCGTGGCCGGGTACGCCCCGTGCGTCGGGTGGTAGTCGACGTTGTTGGCGCGTACCGGGAAGACGTGCCGCAGCCCGGCGCGCGGTGCCGTCGCCGACGGTCCGGCTGACGACGGTGTCGAGGCCGGGGCCGGGGAGGTGGCCGTCGGCGACGGCACCCCCGGCTGCTCGGCGGTCCCCCAGACCGCCGGCGGCGTCGGCGCGGCGCCGTCGGCCGGCGCCCCCGGCCGGGTGGTCGCGCAGCCGGCGACCAGCACCGGGGCGAGCAGCAGCAGGATCGGGTACGCCGGACGCGCGCGGCGGTCGATCGTCGGCGAGCGCATCCGGTCATCCTGGCAGAGCCGGTACCGTGGGCACGAGCGACGCGCGTGAGGGAGGGCAGCGACGGTGACCATCGCCCGACCCGAACCTGGCTCGGATCCCGGTGCCGTCGTCCGTCCGGTGGCGCGTACCCCCTCGGGTCTCTTTCCCGCCGGGCCCCCGCACCGCCCCACCTACCGCGAGCCGCACCCGGTCACCGGTGGCGGTGTCGCCGCCGGCGGGGCCGCGGCAGCAGGCTGGATGCTGCTGTTCGGCCTGCTCGGCACCGACGTGGCCAGCTACGCGTGGTGGACGGTGGTGGCCGGTCTGCTGGCGTGGCTGACCGCCCTGGTGCTGGTCCGCTACGGCGACCGAGGGGTTGCCACCGGAGTCGCCATCGTCACCGCGGGGGGCTGGAGCATCGCCGCCGCCGTGCTGGCGGTCCGCTGGGCCACCAGCGGTGACTGGCCGCTGTGGTGACCGGCTCCGGCTGCTCCCGTGAGCATCCCGAAACGGCTCCGTAACGGCGTCGACGACTGCACGGTGTGCCCGGTTGGCTGCGTAGCGAACGCCGTCTTGACGTGGCCGCCGAGACTCGGCACGCTCGGCAGCATGGCCTGGACCACCCCGCGACAGGACCCCGATCGCAGCCGCCGTCGCCTCCAATTGTTGGCGGAGTTGGCGGGTGCCCGTGCGGTCCGTCAGCGCAGCCGACCGCAGCGGCAGCGCACCGAGCGTCTGCGCCAGCTCATCGCCACCCGCCGTCGGGTAGCCGGCTGACCGACTTTGACAGGAATGACCGGCCTTCGGGGCGTTGACCGGTCGCCTGCCGACCTGACCGGCTAACGTGCACGCGTAACGAGTCGGCGCTGTGCCGAGGGGCTATTGGGGGGACCGTGTCGTACTTCGCTGCGGCCGTGGTGCGTGACGACAGTGGCTGGACCGCCGCCGAGGTCAGTCTGCGTGGCGCCACCGACATCGACGAGGTCGCCGACCGGCTGCGGGACGTCGACCAGGAGGCCGACGTGTCGCTGCTCTTCGTCGAGGCAGATGACGCGTATCTGGTGGTCCTGCGTCTCGACGAGGGCGAGGACCTGCGGGTGTTCGGTTCGGATTCCGCGTACGCCGAGGAGTCCCAGCTCGGTGCGCTGCTGGTCGGTGACCTGAAGACCTCGGTCACCGGGCTCGACGGCGACGAGGAGCCGCGCCCGGCTGCCAGCGGTGACGAGGAGAGCGAGCAGCCCGTCGTCGACCCGGAGGCCGACCCCGTCGGTGACGCCGACCTGCTGGCCAATCTGGGCATCTCCGCGCAGCGGCTGCTGACCCTGTGCACGCACGAGGGGATGATGCCGGCGGACGTCACCGCCGAGATCTGCCAGGTGCTCGGCTGTGCGGACGAGGTCGAGGAGCTGCGTGAGGTCTGAGCCGGCCGACGCCACCGATCCTTCGCTGGAGTCGATCCGGCCGGGGCAGCCCACCCCCGGTGCGGTGGGGCGGGCCGGTCCCGGCGCCCACGAGGGCCTGGCCGACCTGGGTGAGGTCGGGCGACGGCAGCGGCACGAGCTGTGGATGCGCCGCGCGCTGGAGGTCGCTGTCACGGGCCCCGCAGGCACCACCGACGTGGACGACGTGCCGGTCGGAGCGGTGCTCTACGGGCCGGACGGCACCGAGCTGGCCGTCGGGCGCAACGAGCGGGAGCTGACCGGCGACCCCACCGCCCACGCCGAGGTGCTGGCCCTACGCCGGGCTGCCGAGCGGACCGGCCGGTGGCGGCTGGACGGCTGCACCCTGGTGGTAACCCTCGAACCGTGCACCATGTGCGCGGGTGCGCTGGTGCTTGCCCGGGTCTCCACCGTCGTCTTCGGTGCGTGGGAGCCGAAGACCGGCGCAGCCGGCTCACTCTGGGACGTCCTGCGCGACCGTCGACTCAACCACCGGCCCGAGGTCTACGGCGGTGTGCTGGAGGCCGAGACCTCCGCCGTGCTGCGCGCCTTCTTCCGCTGAGGTTCTGCCGTCGGTCAGGCCGGCGGAAGGGTGACCGTGACGATCAGGCCGCCGGCCGGCCGGGGCTGCGCCTCGGCGGTGCCGCCGTGGGCCCGGGCCACCGCGCGGACGATGGACAGCCCCAACCCGAAGCCCCGCGCGCCGGCGACCCGCTCCCGCGACAGCCGACGGAACGGCTGGAACATCGTCTCGACGTCGTAGCCGGCGATCGCCGGACCGGTGTTGGTCACCGTCAGGGTGGCCTGGCCGTCGATCAGGCCGGTGCGCACCTCGACCCAACCGTCGGCGGGCAGGTTGTGCCGCACCGCGTTCTCCACCAGGTTGACGGTGAGCCGTTCCACGAGCACCGGGTCACCGCTGACCGGGGCCGGTGCCAGCGAGCGGCGCACCGGGACGTCGGGTGCCTGCTTCCCCACCTGATCGATGACGTACGCGCAGACCTCGGCCAGGTCGACAGGCGTACGCTCAGTCAGCTCGTTCTCCGAGTCGGCCAGGGTCAGCAGGCCGTCGATCAGCCGCTCGTGCCGCTCGTTGATCGCCAGCAACGACTCACCCAACCGGCGCGTCTCCGCCGACGCCTCGGGCCGACTGACCGCCAGCTCCACCAGGGCCCGGTTGAGCGCCAGCGGGGTACGCAGCTCGTGCGAGGCGTTCGCCACGAACCGCCGCTGCCCGTCGAAGGAGCGGTCCAACCGTTCCAGCATCTCGTCGAACGTGTCGGCGAGTTCGCGTACCTCGTCGGGCGGGCCGGTGAGCGCGATCCGCTCGTGCAGGCCCCGGCCGGCGGTGTCCGCACCGGCGATCCGCCGGGCCGTCCCGGTGATCTGGTGCAGTGGCTGCAACGCCCGACCGGCGAGCAGCCAGCCGAAGGCGATCGCCACCGTCGACACCACGATCAACGCGATACCGCCCTGGGTGAGCAGCGACTCCAACGCGTTGCGCTTCGCCTCGTCCTGCACCTCCTGCAACAGGGCGCGCAGGTTGTCGACGTTCTGCCCGCTGGGCGTCGTGGGGGAGGTCTTCGGGAGGTCGCGCAGGCTCACCCCGAACGGCTGCGGCATCCGCTGATCCACCAGCACGTACGTGACGGCGAGCAGGACGATGCCGGCCAGCAGGAAGAGCCCGCCGTAGATGAGGGTGAGCCGGGCGCGGATGGTCAACCGTTTCATCGGATCTGGTACCCCGCTCCGGGCACCGTCTCGATGACCGGTGGGTCACCGAGTTTGCGGCGCAGCTTCATGACGGTCACCCGGACGACGTTGGTGAACGGGTCGATGTGCTCGTCCCAGGCGCGTTCCAGCAGGTCCTCCGCGGAGACCACGGCGCCGTCCGCGCGCAGCAACTCGGCCAGCACCGCGAACTCCTTGCGCGACAGCGCCACGTGCCGGTCGTCCCGGCGTACCTCGTGTCGGGCCGCGTCGAGCTGGATGCCGGCGCGACGCAGCGTCGGAGGCGCCGCCGGGCGGGACCGGCGGGTCAGCGCGTGCACCCGGGCCGACAGCTCCACCAGGGCGAACGGTTTCGTCAGGTAGTCGTCGGCGCCGAGCGCCAACCCCGCCACCCGCTCCCGTACCGCCGCCGACGCGGTCAGCATCAGCACCCGGGTCTCCCCGCCCGCGTCCACGATCGCCCGGCACACGTCGTCGCCGTGCACCACCGGCAGGTCCCGGTCCAGGACCACCACGGCGTACTCGTTGACGCCGAGCCGTTCCAACGCGGCGTCCCCGTCGTACGCCACGTCGACCGCGAACGACTCCCGACGCAGCCACTCGGCGATGGCGTCCGCCAGCACGTTCTCGTCCTCGACCACCAGCACTCTCACCCCTCCATGGTCCTCGGAGTGCGGTAACGGCGGCGTAACCGCTCACGGTTACGCCGGAGATACGACCGCTGCCGTGCACTGATGGCACGTTCGGCCAATCGCGCCGGACCTGAGCGGAAGCGGACACCATGCGACGAAAAATGCTGGCGGTCCCCGTCCTGCTCGCCCTCGCGCTGCCCGGGTGCGGCGCGGGAGGCGACGACGGCGGCGGGGTCGCGACCGCCGGTGGGGCGAAGACCGGCGCCACGGCGAGCAGCGCGCCGGTCAGTGACTCGGACCGGCAACTCGCCTTCGCCCGATGCATGCGCGAGAACGGGGTGGACATGCCCGATCCGGAGGCGGGCGGCCGACCAGGCTTCCGGTTCGGGGCGGATGTGGATCAGCAGAAGGTCCAGGCTGCCATGGAGAAGTGCCGGGACAAGCTGCCCAACGGTGGGCAGGGGCCGCAGCTCAACCCGGAGCAGGCGGAGCAGATGCGCACGCTGGCCAAGTGCATGCGGGAGAACGGGGTGCCGGACTTCCCGGACCCGGACGCCGACGGGCGGGTTCGGATCGGGGCGGGAGACAACGCGATCAACATCGGCGATCCGGCCATGAAGGCCGCGCTGGAGAAGTGCCGGCAGCACGCGCCGCAGTTCGGCGGTGGCCGGTGAGCGGCACCATCCGACGCTCGCGGTTGCGCGCCGCCGTCACCGGGGGCATCGTCCTGCTGGTCGCCGCCGTGGGCGTGGTCGCCGCGGTGGGATTCGGGGGTGGTGCCGGCGGCGACCGTGCCCGGGCTGGGAGCGCGCCGCCGGCCACCGCCACTGTCACCCGGCAGACCCTCGCCGACTCGGAGACCGCCGACGGCGAGCTGGGGTACGGCACGACGCGTACCGCCACGGCGAAGCTCAGCGGCACTGTCACCGCGCTGGCGGCGACCGGGTCGACGGTGCAGCGGGGCAAGCCGCTCTACCTCGTCGACAACGAGGAGGTGGTGCTCCTCTACGGCGGTCTGCCCGCGTACCGGACTCTCGCTCCCGGGATGGAGGGTGCCGACGTCGCGCAGTTCGAGCGGAACCTGGAGGCGCTGGGCTACACCGGTTTCACGGTCGACGACGAGTACACCGGCAACACCGCCGACGCCGTCCGGGACTGGCAGGAGGATCTCGGCCTGGCCGAGACCGGCCGGGTCGAGCAGGGGCGGATCGTGTACGCCGACCGGGAGGTCCGGGTGGAGAGCCACCAGGCCGCCGTCGGTGATCTCACGCAGCCTGGCCAGGCGGTGCTCACCTACACCGGCACCGACCGCGTCGTCACCGTCGAGCTGGACGTGGACGACCAGCGGCTGGCCAAGCGCGACGCGAAGGTTGCCGTGAAGCTGCCGGACGGCCGGGCGGTGGACGGCACCATCAGCACGGTCGAGACGATCATCCAGGCCGGCGCGGCCGGCGCCAACGGGCAGTCCGGCGACGCCGAGACGAAGATCGAGGTAACCGTCGCGGTGACCGACCCGAAGGCTCTCACCGGGTTCGACCAGGCCAGCGCGGACGTCACGTTCACCGTCTCGGAACGCCGGGACGTACTCACCGTGCCGGTGGCGGCGCTGTTGGCACTCGCCGAGGGCGGCTACGGCGTCCAGATCACCGAGGGCGGCGCGAGTCGTGTCCTCGCGGTGACCACCGGGCTGTTCGCCGACGGCCGGGTCGAGGTCACCGGCACCGGCATCACCGAGGGCACGACGGTGGTGGTGCCGACGTGACCGGCGAGGTGATCGTGCTCGACCGGGTCAGCAAGAGGTACGCCGGCGAGGTCGTCGCACTGGACGACGTGTCGCTTCGGATCGGTTACGGCGAGCTGGTCGGGATCGTGGGGCCGTCCGGGTCGGGAAAGTCGACCATGCTGCACCTGATCGGCACGCTGGACCGGCCGTCGTCGGGCAGCGTGCTCATCGACGGGTACGACGTGGCGAAGCTGACCGACCGGGAGCTGTCGGCGCTGCGGGCCACCCGGATCGGCTTCGTCTTCCAGCAGTTCCACCTGGCCCCCGGCGTTCCGATCGTGGACAACGTGGCGGACGGGTTGCTCTACTCCGGCGTACCCCGGGGGAGGCGGCGCGAGCGCGCGGAGGCCGCGTTGGTCCGGGTTGGCCTGGGTCACCGGTTGGGGCACCGGCCGCACGAGCTGTCCGGCGGTGAACGGCAGCGGGTGGCCGTGGCCCGTGCGGTGGTCGGCGAGCCGGCGGTGCTGCTCGCCGACGAGCCGACCGGCAACCTCGACTCCAGCTCCGGCGCGGGGGTGTTGGAGCTGCTGCGCGACCTGCACCGGGCCGGCACCACGGTCGTGGTCATCACGCACGATCGGGAGATCGCGGACGGCCTGCCCCGGCAGGTGCGGATGCGCGACGGCGCGGTGCGGCACGACTCGGCCCTCGCGTCGGGCGGGGTCGGCTGATGGCGGCGCCGACCCCGGCCCGGCTCAGTCCGGCCCGGCTCGTCCCGGCCCGGTTGGGACCGGCGGACGTCCTGCGCGTTGGCGGGGTCGGGCTGCGGACCCGTCCGCTGCGGGCGTTCCTCTCCGCGTTGGGCATCGCGATCGGCATCGCCGCGATGATCGCGGTCGTCGGCATCTCCTCGTCGTCCCGGGCCGAGCTGGACCGGGCGCTCGACGCGCTCGGCACCAACCTGCTCACCGTCGAGCCGGGCAACACCCTGTTCGGCGCGGACGCCCAACTGCCCTCGGAGTCGGTGGGGATGATCCGGCGGATCGGCCCGGTGACCGAGGTGTCCGCGACCGGGCAGGTCGCCGACGCCAAGGTCTACCGCTCGGATCGGATCCCGGCGGCGGAGACCGGTGGCATCGCCACCCGGGCGGCCCGGCTGGACCTGCTCGGCACCGTCGGGGCGGAGGTGGCCACCGGCACCTGGCTCAACGAGGCGACCGCCCGCTATCCGGCGGTCGTGCTCGGCGCCACCGCGGCGCAGCGACTCGGGATCACCGCAGCCGACCCGCAGGTGCAGGTGTGGTTGGGCGGACGGCCGTTCACGGTCGTCGGAACCCTCGCCGTCGCACCACTCGCCCCGGAGCTGGACACGTCGGCGTTGATCGGGTGGCCGGCGGCGACCGACTACCTGGGCTTCGACGGCCACCCGACCACCGTCTACACGCGGGCACAGGAGTCGCAGGTCGAGGCGGTCCGGTCGGTGCTCGGCGCGACCACCAACCCGGAGGCGCCGAACGAGGTCGAGGTGTCCCGGCCCTCGGACGCGCTGGCCGCCGCCGAGGCGACCGACGACGCGTTCACCGGCCTGCTGCTGGGCCTCGGCGCGGTCGCACTGTTGGTCGGCGGGGTCGGCGTGGCGAACACGATGGTGATCTCGGTGCTGGAACGGCGGGCTGAGATCGGCCTGCGCCGGTCACTCGGAGCCACCCGGGGTCAGGTGCGCTCCCAGTTCCTCGCCGAGTCGCTGCTGCTCTCCGCGCTCGGTGGGATCGGTGGGGTGTTGCTGGGGATCCTGGTCACCTCGGGCTACGCCCTGTCCCAGGGCTGGCCGACCGTGGTGCCGGCCTGGGCGATGCTCGGCGGTGTGGGCGCGACCCTGGTCATCGGCGGCCTCGCGGGCCTCTACCCGGCGGTGCGCGCCGCCCGACTCGCGCCGACCGAGGCGCTGGCCGCGGTCTGACTGGCGTGGCGGCCCGGGCTGGAGTGGCCGGTGGGGCTGGCGTGGCGGCCCCGGGCCCGGCGTGATGCGGAAGAGCGGTATGACTCAGAGGCATATTCATACCTCTGAGTCATACCGCTCTCGGCAGTGACACCGCCCGCCGGAACGGATCAGGCGATGATCGTGTCGAGGGCGATCTCGACCATCTGGCTGAAGGTCTGCTCGCGCTCCTCCGAGGTGGTCTTCTCGCCGGTCTTGATGTGGTCGCTGACGGTCAGCACGGTCAACGCGCGGGCCTTGAACCGTGCGGCGATCGTGTAGAGCGCCGCCGACTCCATCTCCACCGCCAGCACGCCGTAGTCGGCGAGGGTGTCGTAGAGGTCCGGCCGGTCGGTGTAGAAGGCGTCCGCCGCCAGGATCGGCCCGACGTGCATGTTGATGCCGCGCCGCTCGGCCACCTCGACCGACGTACGCAGCAGCCCGAAGTCGGCCACCGGGGCGTAGTCGATCAGCCCGTCGAAGCGCATCCGGTTCATGTTCGAGTCGGTGGACGACCCGATCGCGGCCACCACGTCCCGCAGTTGCAGGTCAGTGCTGAGGGCGCCGCAGGAGCCGACCCGGATCAGCGTCTTCACGCCGTACTCGTTGATCAGCTCGTGCGCGTAGATGGAGGCCGACGGCATGCCCATGCCGGAGCCCTGGACGGAAACCTCGACGCCGTTCCAGCGGCCGGTGAAACCCAGCATGCCCCGAACCGTCGAGTAGCAGGTGGCGCCCTCGAGGTAGGTCTCCGCGATCCACTTGGCCCGCAGGGGGTCGCCCGGCATCAGGACCCGCTCGGCGATCTCGCCCGGCTTCGCGCCGATGTGCGTACTCATGGCAAAGATCCTGCCAGGCCGGCCGGGGTGATACCGGTTCGGCGTCCGAACCAGCGGTCCTGTACCCTCGTCGGCGGTGGCGTGTCCGAGCGGCCTAAGGAGCACGCCTCGAAAGCGTGTGAGGGTTAACGCCCTCCGAGGGTTCAAATCCCTCCGCCACCGCTCTGTAGTGCGAAAACGCCCGGTCGATCCGCGAGGATCGACCGGGCGTTTCTCTGCCTGGTCTCAGTCGCTGTCGACCCCTGGTGCCTGCGCTGCGTCGAGCGAGCGCCCCGTCACTCTTCGCGCTTAATCTCTGCGGGCTGGTCGAGCTGCTGCTGTCGCTTGTTCTGCTCGTCGCGCAACGTCTCAACGGTGTCAGCGAAGCGAGCGGTGTACAAGGGCGTCAAGGACGAGCCGCATCCCCAAGGTAGCCACCGGCTGCTTCGGCCAGTCCCTCGCGTGGCGGCTGCCCGGCCGGTGTCTCGGCGATGCCGGAAACCTTGCTGGACGATCAAGCCGCCAGAGGTAACTTCCCACCAACCGCATCGGGAACGGCGCTCGAACCTTGTGCCGACGGTCGAGCCGGTCGACGTAATGTCGGCGCTGTCACCAGGTGCCCCGCACTCGGATGACGGGGGCGAGTGGGTGGTCTATACGCCAGTTGTACGGCGGTTGTACGGGCCACACCGTACCGTTCTGCTGTCCAGACCGGCCCATCGGGGAGCACCCCCGTGCGCCCTGTATGCGCGGCAACGCACGACGCCCAAGCGGGACCGTTTATCCACACCCCGCGCGCGGCGACCCTCGCCCCACAGTCGTACTACTGGAGGATCTTGCCTCATGCGTAAATCCATCGTGGCCGCCGCGACGGCGCTGAGCGTTGTCGCGACCGGTCTCGCCGTGGCTGGAGTCGTCGTGCCCGCCGGGCCGGCGGCTGCGGCGCTCAGTGACGTTCCAGCGGACTGTAGTGTCTCCACCGCGGCGTACCGTTCCGATGGGCAGCGTCTCAGCTACGTGTACTCCGACAGGACGACCAGCACCAAGGCCTACGCCAACGACAATCTTGGCTGGGTGCCGTCGGCGCATCAGCAGATCGGTGCCTCTGGTGACGACACCAGCTTCCGCAGCACCGAGTACGCCGCCCATCCGACCGACGGCTGGCTCTACAAGGTGAGCCGCCAGGGCGAGTTGGTCGACGGCACCTGGAGAGTCACGGCGATCACCGCCAGCCGCCTCAAGAACGGGTTCGCCGATACCCGCATCCTCGCATCGGCGTCGCCGTACCTCTACCGCGTGGCGGGCACTTCGCTCTACCGCTACACGGAGACCTACGTGGACGACGTGTTCACGCTCTCCGCGCCGGTGCGGCTGACCACCACCGGCTGGGACACGGTCAACACACTGACCTACGAGCGCAGCGGCGGAACGGGCAGCGCCGCCGTGGACGTGCTGATCGGCACCAAGGCCAACGGGGAGCTCAAGGAGTGGCGAGTCAACCGGGCCACCCCGACGACGATCACCTCGAAGGTACTGCGGGCGGGCGGCTGGGGACCCTTCACCAGCCTCAGCACGGGCTACTGTGACGCGCACCCCAACGGCCGGCCGCTGCTCGGGATCACCGCCGCCGGCTCGGCCTCCGTGCACTTCGACGCCCTGAAGACGGACGGAGTCGGCACGGACATCAAGGGTGGCTCCCTCGGCTCGCTCGGCTGGACCGCGAAAGCCTACGGTCAGTAGCGGGAGGACCTCCGTGAGTCCGTCCGAGACCAGCTGTACTCGGACGGACTCGTCCGAACTCACAAGATGACGGACCGGCGCGCGTGCTTCTGCGGTCTGCCCATCCACTGCAGATGTTGGTGTCGAACGTGTTGGCGACGTGCTCGAACGTGATCGAGTCGAGCGGACGGAATTTGCCGCCGCCGGCGTTGGCGAACACCACGTCCAGTCCCGCGCCCCGCTCCTCGATCGCCCGCATCACCGGGTGCGGAGATCGCGCTCACCGAGTTCGCCGCCGCGTCCGGCGCGCGGATGCCGGCCGGCCGCACGTCGGGCTGGTCGGCTCGGGCTGGTCAGCAGGGGCCGGCGCCCTCGTCGAAGAGGCGGCGGGCCCAGTCCGCGTACCCGGCGATGGTTTTTCGGACCGTGCGTCCGTCGTGCAGGAACAGGTACGCGCGGTCGCCGCTGCGGGCGAGCAGCCCGTCGAGGCGGTGCGTCCCCTGAGGAGCGTCGAGCCGGGTCACCAGCGGGTAGCGCGCCCAGACCTGGTCGACGGGTGTGCCTGCGGTGATGCCTTCCGGTGTCCGCATTGGATCCCCGACCCAGAGCAGCACCAGTCTGTCCTCCATGAAGACCGGGCTTACCGTGTCGTGGCCGACGAGCATCGGCCCACAGGAATCCAGGCTGGTACGCAGGATGCCGCGTCGGGTCAGCTCGTCCTCGGTGTCGCCGAACTCGATGTTGCGCAGGCCGTTCAGGTCGATGATCTCCACGCTGCCGGCGGGCCGGCCGTCCGGGATCGACCCGGTTGGCGGTACGCCGCTGCCTGCGATCGAGGCAGCCGTCATCAGCGTGGCAATAAACGCAAATTGTCGCAATTTCATGGAATCCCCCAGTCCCCAACGGAGCGAGGGCGTTGAGGTTGCTGCCGGTCCCCGTATTTCTGAGCGGCCTGCGTTCCGTCGGGCGGGATGCCCGGACGATCGGTGCGGATCGCCCGGGCGTCTCCAGGTGTCAGGGCAGGGTACGGATTCGCAAGGTCACCATTTCCGGCTCGGCCAACTGGTCGGTGACCGCGTAGATCTTGTTGCCGGCCACGGCCAGCGCTCCGTGGACCACGTTGTGCGCCCACGTCTCCTGGTTCGGCAGGTGCCCGAACTCGAACGTGGCCACCGGCGTGGTGCCGCCCGGCTCGAAGACCCAGACGTCCTTGTCGTACGACGAGTTGGTGCCGGCGACGACGAGGCCGTCGGGCCGGATCGCCACGGCGTTCGGGTACGGCACCGTCGGATACCGGTGCACCTCGACGAGGTCGGACGTACGCAGCACCGGGTGGTAGTACGGCGCGCCCGAGGGGACGATCACCTCGGTGCCGTCCGGGGTGATCGCCAACTGCTTGACCGAGCCACCGTCGGTCCGGCTGATCGCCCTCTGGACGAGCCCCGTCGCGGTGGCCTCGAAGCGGACCAGCAGGGCAGGGCTGGTGCCCGTTGCGCCCGCGATCACCATGTCGGGTTGGGTGGGCGAGGTGGCCAGCAGCATCGCGGAGCTGATCCGCTCGTCGATGGCTTCGACGCCGTACACGTCGAACTTGCCGGTCGCGAGGTCGACCCGGCCGATGCCCGCCGTCGGCTCGTTCTCGCACCCCCAGGAGACCCAGAGCTGGCCGGCTGCGAAGGCCAGGTCCTTCGGGCAGGTCATGGTCCCGTCGGTCTTTCCGGTGAACTGGCCGTCCAGCTCCCAGGTGTCCAGGTCGACGATCCTGAGCCAGTCCTGATCGCCGGCGGCGATGTAGAGCTTGCTGCCGTCGGGGCTCAGCGCCATCCCGGCGGCACCCGGTGCGATAGCCGGGAGAGTGCGCAGCGGGCTACCGCTCAGGTCGGTGACGATCAGGCCGTCGGTGCCCTTGCCGCCGGTGATGTAGACCCGGCCGCGAGCCTCGTCCACCAGGATGTCGCCGAAACGGAAGCCGGTCGTGTACCCCGCAATGGGGATCTGCACGTTCACGTCGGTGCTCGGAGGCGAGGTGGTGGTTGTCGGCGTCGGCGTCGGCGTTGGGCCGGCGGTCGGGCTGGACGTCGGCGAAGGGGTCGGACGAGGCTTCCCCGGCCGTGGAGACTTGGACGTCCTGTCGACCTTCGACCGGCTGCTGTCGGCGACCAACTGCGCCTCCGCGACGTTGCCGCCGGTGGCCCGGTCGTCGCCCGGCGTCGCGGTACGCGCCACGGCGGTGCCCGCACCGGTGGCCAGGAGAGCGAACACGCCCGCTCCCGCCATCCAGATCCGTGCGCGCCGTCCCGTGCGTGCTGCTTGGCTCATCGTTCCCCGTTCGTGAATCCGAGAGGTGATCCGGGCCTACATCAGGATCCTGGCCCGCCGACGAGAAGGCGCTGTGGAGGGGCGCAAGCGTTACGCGGCTTCGTCATGGTCGTCGACCGCCATCGCGGTGCACAGCGCGCCGGTCCGGGCCGGGACAACTCGGGCGGTCAGCGGTCTTCCTCCCACTGCTCGACCAGTTCGTCCCAGTAGTCGGCGCTGAGTCGACGCCGCCCGTGCGCCAGCCAACCCTCGGTGTTGCGCTCCAGGTGCAGTCCCAGCTCGGCGAACGGGTCGATCCAGTCGCCGGGCTCGACACCGAGGCGGGTCAGCGCCCCGTTGATCGGCCACTGTTCGCGCGACGTGTCCAACTCGTCGTCGAAGTGTGGCCCCCAGGACAGCGCCCCACCCAGCCACACCACCGCCGACTGGTAGCCGGCGCCACCGCCGAACTCCGCCTCCAGGTACGCCACCGGCCCCGCCTCTGACCAGCGGGTCAGCGACTCGACAAGCGTCGGCGACAACACCAGGCCGAACGGGTGTTCGGCGCTGCGGTCGTCCGTCGCGAAATCCGGCAGCGACCCGGTCAGCTCCACCACCAACTGCGGGGTGACCGGCAGCAGCCCGAAATCCTGGCGCAGCTCGCCGAGGACCGCGTGATCCAGCTCGGCAGTCTGCTCGCGGAGCAGTTCGACGTCCGCGACCACCGCGCTGAGCTGGTATGTCATCGAATCCCTCCGCCATCCACAGCCTGTGGATAGAACATGTGTACGACGGATTCCGGGCCGACCGGCGTCGATCCCCGGACCGTACCCGCCCGGCGGCGGCAGGTTTCCCGCCGGGACCCGTTGTACGGTCCTGGTCATGGCTGACCAGTTGATCGTCCCCGGTATGCCGTCTCCGCTCGTGCCGTCGCCCGAAGGGCTCTGGCGGGTGGACGAGGCGGCCGGTGCCGTGACGGTGTCGGCGCAGCCGCGCACGGACATCTTCATCGACCCGAGTAGCGGCGGGAGCCAGGACGCCGCGTCGGACCCGCAGCCGGTCCTCAACGCGGCGACGCTGCTCGGTGAGCTGCCGCCGGAGGGGGACTTCCAGTTCAGTGCCCGGGTCACCGTGGCCTTCGCCGCGACCTTCGACGCCGGGGTGCTCCTGATCTGGCGGGACGAGCGGTGCTGGGGCAAGTTGTGCTTCGAGTTCTCACCCGAGGCCGAGCCGATGATCGTGTCGGTCATCTGCCGGGGCGTTGCCGACGACGCGAACTCCTTCGTCGTGGCCGACCGGTCGGTGTGGCTGCGGGTCTCGCGAATCGGCCGCGTCTACGCCTACCACGCCTCGCTCGACGGCAGGACCTGGCAGTTGATCCGCGTGTTCAGTTTCGACGGCGAGACGGCACACGACCGGATCGGCTTCGCGGGCCAGTCGCCGACCGGCGAGGGGTGCGGCGTGACCTTCGACGACATCAGCTTCCGGCCCGAACGCCTGGCCGACCTCCGCGACGGCTCCTGAGGGCCGAACCGCTGTCCACAGCCTGTGGATAGAACATGTGTACGACGGGCGTCGCCCCAGCCCCAGCCCCAGCCCTGGTCAGGCCCGGAAGGCAAGCCGGGTGAGGAACGCGCGCCAGGCCGTCGGCGTGAAGGTGAGCGCCGGGCCGGCCGGGTCCTTGGAATCCCGTACGCCGACGACGCCGGGCAGGTTGTCGGCGACCTCGACACACGCGCCGCCGTTGCCGCTGCTGCGGCTGCTCTTGCGCCATCGGGCGCCGTTCAGCTCCATGACTCCGCCACCTCCGTGATGAGATCGACCGACTGCCGGTGGGACAGTGCCTCCCCGCGCACGTTCTCCCATGCCGCCATCATGGCCGCGATGTCGTCGGGGTCGCTAGCGACTTGTCCCTGGAGTTGGTTGTCCAGATAGCCGGCGACCCGGGGGGCCTGGGTGCGCGGCGAACGGCATGCGGGGCGGGTTCGACGCGGCCAGCGGCTGAAAGGGCGTCCGGTCATCCCGCTCCTGGCGTCTCACCTGGACTGTCGTGGCGGGTCGGGCCGGTGCTAACCTCCCACCGCTGAGCATGATCACCTTGAGCGACCGAGGGGACACATGATGGCCGAGGTTCCCAACACGGCGGGGCTGCTGGACCCGGACGGCGCGATGGACCGACTCGCGGAGTGGAAGGGTCGTCTCGACCAGTTGGCGACCGCCACCGACGCGATGAGTGACCGGATCCAGGCGCTACGGGTGACCGCTGCCGACGGCAACGGGCTGGTGGAGGTCACTGTCGACTCGGCGGGTGCGTTGGTCGACCTGCAGCTGGGTCAGCGGATCCAACGGGTCGCGCCCGATGTGGTCGCCAGGACGATCATGAACACGATCGGGGTGGCCAAGCGGCAGTTGGCCGACCGGGCGCAGGAGATCATCGGCGACACCCTGGGAACCGACTCGCCGGCTGCTCGGGCGATCGCCGAACGCGTCGGGCAGCAACTGCGCGCCGCCGACCCCGCCGTGGACGGACCGGACGACCAGCACGGGCGGTGAGCAGATATCGACGGACCAGCGGCGACGTGATCCGCTGGCCGGACAGCCCGGACGCTCGGACAGCACTGGAGGAGTGGTTCGCTGCGTCGCCCGACACGGCGTACCTGTCGGGTGATTTTCTCGATTTTCGCGGGGCGGACCTCAGCCGTCTCGACCTGGTCGGCGCCTATCTCGCCAACTCCCGACTGGTCGGCGTCCGGTTCGAGGAGGCCAACCTCGCCGACGCCAACCTGGCCAACGCCGAGATGCAGGGCGCGGACTTCTCCTCCGCCGATCTGGCCAAGGCGACACTTGTCGGCTGCTCGGCCGGTCAGGCGCTCTTCCCCTCGGCTCGCCTGTTCGCGGCGCAACTCGACCACGCCGTGCTGGCCGGGGCGGACCTCGGCCGCGCGGTCCTCAATTCCGCCACGCTCTACGAGACCGACCTGCGCGGTGCCGACCTGGAGTTGGCCAGCCTGCGTTGGTGCACGCTGGGCAGCACGAGCATGCCGACGGTGCTGAGCGGCGCGCGGATGTTCGGCTGCCAACTCGACGGCGCGAAAGGTGCCGTGGTCGGCCCGGTCCTCGTCGACGAGGGGACGACACGGTCACTCGACGGCGTCGGACTCGCGGCGTGGTTCTCGGGGCAGGGCGCGGAGGACGTCCAGGTGGTGGGCTGACGCACCGTGCAGACGACTCAGGGCCGGTCCCAGTGGGCCGGCCCTGTCGTTGGTGCTGCTCACGCGAGCGGAGGATACGAGATTCGAACTCGTGAGGGTGTAAACCCAACACGCTTTCCAAGCGTGCGCCCTAGGCCTCTAGGCGAATCCTCCGCGAGCCAGGATACAGGCCCGCGTCGGGCGGGCCACCCCACCACCCCCTGAAGATCGACGGGCGGTCGGGTAGGCTTGGCGGCACCTCCCGTGCGGCGGTATCTCGTGAACCTCCCCAGGGCCGGAAGGCAGCAAGGATAAGCGAGCTCTGCCGGGTGCACGGGAGGCCTTTTTGTCTGTGGGCCGGTTGATCCACTCGCCTTTCATGATGTCGGGGCATCCCGGGCACGCGGACACCGCGGTTTCCAGAAACCCGAGTCGATCAAGCCCTCGGGCTGAGTCGATCAAGCCGGGGCCGGGTCGATCGGGCCCGGAAACCACGCGGCGCAACCCGCGGCAACCCGGGCGTCCGGGGTGGTGGGTGGTCACCCGCGCCCGACCGGCGCAGAATGGCTCGGTCGAGAGGAGGCGGGACGAGTGACGCTGGCGCTCTACCGCAAGTACCGGCCGCGTACCTTCGCAGAGGTCATCGGTCAGGAGCACGTGACCGAGCCGTTGTCGCAGGCGTTGCGCAGCGGGCGGCTCAACCATGCCTACCTCTTCTCCGGCCCGCGCGGCTGTGGCAAGACCACCAGCGCCCGGATCATGGCCCGCTCGCTCAACTGTGAGCAGGGCCCCACCCCGGAGCCGTGCGGCAAGTGTGCGTCCTGCCGCTCGCTGGCCACCGACGGTGCCGGCTCCATCGACGTGATCGAGATCGACGCGGCCAGCCACGGTGGCGTGGACGACGCCCGCGAGCTGCGCGAGCGCGCCTTCTTCGCGCCGGCCAGCAGCCGCTTCAAGATTTACATCATCGACGAGGCGCACATGGTCTCGACCCAGGGCTTCAACGCCCTGCTCAAGCTGGTCGAGGAGCCCCCGGAGTACGTCAAGTTCATCTTCGCCACCACCGAGCCGGAGAAGGTCCTCGGCACGATCCGGTCGCGGACCCACCACTACCCGTTCCGGCTGTTTCCGCCCAAGGTGGTCCGCCCCTATCTGGAGCAGCTCTGCGAGGCGGAGAGGGTCACCGTCGAGCCGGCGGTCTTTCCGCTGGTGGTGCGCGCCGGTGGCGGCAGCATGCGGGACAGCCTCTCCGTGCTCGACCAGCTCATCGCCGGCGCCGGCCCGGAGGGGGTCAGCTACGCCCGGGCCGTCGCGCTGCTCGGGGTCACCGACTCCGCGCTGATCGACGAGATGTGTGACGCGCTGGCCGCCGGTGACGGCGCAGCCGCGTACGCCACCGTCGACCGGGTCGCCGAGGCCGGGCACGACATGCGCCGGTTCGCCTCCGACCTGCTGGAACGGCTGCGCGACCTGATCGTGATCCAGCAGGTGCCGGACGCCGCCGCGAAGGGCCTCATCGACGGCCCGGCCGACCAGATCGAGCGGATGGCCGCCCAGGCCTCGCAGCTCGGCTCGGCCACGCTCTCCCGCTGCGCCGACATCGTGCACGACGGCCTGGTGGAGATGCGCGGCACCACCGCGCCCCGCCTGCTGCTTGAGCTGATCTGCGCCCGGATGCTGCTGCCCGGCGTGGACGACTCCACCGGCGGCCTGCTTCAGCGACTGGAGCGGATGGAACGTCGGCTCACCCTGAGCGGCACCGACGCGCCGTCGGCCGCCGCCGGCTTCGCGCCGACCACCAACCCAGGGGTACGCCCACAGCCGGCCCCCCCGGTTCCGGCTGCCGCCAAACCCGTACCCGCCAACGCCCCGACCTCCGCACCGCCGTGGGATGTCGACCCGGCCACGTCCCCGACCCGGAGCGCCGCTGCCCAGAGTGCTCCGATGCCGGGTGCTCCGATGCCGGGCGCCCCGATCTCGGGTGCTCCGGCGTCGGGTGCTCCGGCGTCGAGCATCCCGACCGCCGATTCGCCGATCCCGGCGTCGCCCGGCGCGTCGGGGGCCACCGCTGGGCCGGCACACGCCTCCCCGGGTGCCCCCGGCGGCTCTGCTACCCCCGGTTCGGCTGACCCTGGTTCGGCTGGTGGCTCGTCGACGCCGCGCCGTACGGTGCCGCCGTCGGCGGTGCTTCCCGACCCGGCTACGCCCGTGCCGCCCCGACCAGGTGCTCCGGCCGCCGCGCTGGACGCGGTCGCGGTCCGCCGCGTCTGGCCCGACGTGATCGGCAAGGTCAACCGGACCAACAAGCGGATCGCCGCCCTGATGCGCGACGCGGTGGTCCGCGAACTCGACGGCGACATGCTGGTGCTGACGGTGAAGTCCACCGTGCTGGCCAAGATGATGGCCGACCACTCGGCCGTGCTGACCGACGCGCTCTACGAGGAGTTGGGCGGGCGTTGGCAGATCCGGTGCGAGGTGGCCGGTGAGCGCGGTGGCGTGTCGCTGTCCGGCCCGCAGCGCTCGCAGCCCGCCGCTCCGGCCCGACCCGCCCCGTCGAACGCGACCGCCGCCAGCCCGACGAGCGCCCCGCCCGCCGCGCCCAGCTCGCCCGCCGCGTCGAATCCGGGCGCCGTGTCGAATCCGGGCGCCGTGTCGAATCCGAGTGCCGTGTCGAATCCGGGCGCCGTGTCGAATCCGAGTGCCGCACCCAGCCCGAATGCCGCGCCGCACAGCGAGGCCGCTGCCCGACCGGCGACTGCTGCGGGTGCCGTGACGAACGCACCGAACGCGGCTGGCGGGCCGGCGAGCGCGCCGACGTCATCGGTCGCCACTGGCCCGACCGGCGCGCCGCCCACCCCGACGAACTCGGCCGCCGCTGCCGGCGCGCAGACCGGTGGTCAGCCCGGAGGCACGGCCACGCGTGACGGCTCCGGTGGTCACGGTGCGCGTGGCGGCTCCGGCGGTCACGGCGCGGGCCGGCAGGGTGGAGCGCCACCCGCCGCAGCGGCCGACGACGAGGACGACTGGCCGGAGCCGGCGCGCCCCGGCGGCGGTGCCCCCGTGCCCGAGGCGAAGGACGACGAGGACTGGCCGGAGGCCGCGCGCCCCGGCGGCGCGTCGGCCGGAAACGATCCAGGCGTCGACTCCGAGTCGGGCGGTTCCGGCTCGGCACCCACGCCGACCAGCGCGAACGGCTCCGGTGCGAACGGCATCGGAACCAACGGCGCTGGCGCGAACGGCTCCGGGCCGGGTGGCCCCGGCGGGGCGGCCGGTGGCGGTAAGCCGGGCGTGCGGGGCAACCCGACGCCAGCGGCCCGGCAGCCGGCGGCAGCCGGTGGCGCACCGGTGAGCAGCGCCATCGCCGCGGCTCGCGCGGCGGCGGCGGGGCGCGGTGCGCGTACCGGAGCGGCGGCCCGGCCCATCGCGGACGCCGAATGGGCGGGCGAGCCGCCCTACGACCCGGACTTCGACGGCCCGGCGCGCGGTGGTCGGCCGGGTGGGGCGGCCCCGGCGGCCAGCCCGGTCTACGAGGGTTTCGATCCGGGCGACGAGCCGTTGGACGAGGTCATCGACGAGAAGACCGCCCGGGAGTCCAGTGAGGAGCAGGCGGTACGGCTGCTCCGCGAGACCTTCGGCGCCGAAAAGATCGACGAGGTCGACGCCCGGTAACCCCGCCGATCATGGAGTTGTGGTGGGTGACAAGTCGCCCGCTACTGGCCTATTCGGGCACCACAACTCCATGATCGACGCGAGCGGGGGCGGGGGCGGGGGTTGGGGTTTCGGCTAGTAGGACGCCTAGGCAGCAGGCCCACAGGGGGAAGGGCAGGACCGCGACGCGTTCCATGCCGCCCACGCCGATCCCGACGCCCTGCTGGGCGAAGAACAGCACCGTCCCGACCAGGGCGATGATCCCGCCGGTGAGGGTGAGCCGTCGCCACCTGCCGAGTGTCGTGATGCCCGGCGCGAAGCCGGCGAGGAGCAGACCGACGTTGCCCAGGCCCATGATCAGGAATGCGCCGAGGACGTGCAGGCTCTCGTCGACGTCGGCCGGGTAGAGGGCGGCCAGGGCGTAACCGCCGGCAGCCAGCAGCAGGAGCGTCTGGGCCGAGCGCACCACCCCGCCGCGACCGAGAACCCGCCAGGTCAGCAGGATTCCGACGGCGAGCAGCACGGCGGTGGTGATTGTCGCGGCGTTCATCAGCGGGTGCCAGGGCGAGCACACGTACCGGGGTCGGCTGGTGTCCCAGATTCCGCAGTGGGCGTTGCCGAGGTCGCTGATGTTGTGGGTGGCCCAGCTGTAGGGGGGTTCGCGCCACCGCAGGCCGGTGACCAGGTTGGCGACGAGGAAGATCGGTGCGGCCGCGACCCAGCACAGCGCGCCGACCCGGCAGGTGCGGCTGAGATTCATACCCTTGAGCAGACCAGGTGGGTGGTTCGTGGCGCACTACGGGCAGATGGCCGGTTCGAGGTAGTGCCAGCCGTACCCGGAAGGCCCGGCGTGGGCGGACGCACCGCGCGGGGCGGGGTCGGTCCCAGCGGATAGGCTGGGCGGCGGCCGAGCAGACGAGTGCGAGAAGGAGCCATCCGTGCGCCCAGGTGGACAGCCGAACATGCAGCAGATGCTGAAGCAGGCGCAGAAGATGCAGCAGCAGATCGCCGCCGCCCAGGCTGAGCTGGCCGAGGCCGAGCTGACCGGCACCGCCGGTGGTGGGCTGGTCACGGCGACCGTCTCCGGCTCCGGTGAGCTGAAGGCCATCAAGATCGACCCGAAGGCCGTCGACGCGGACGACGTGGAGACGCTCGAGGACCTGGTCGTCGCCGCCGTGCACAACGCCGCCGAGGCGGCCCGGGAGCTGACCGAGCGCAAGATGGGCCCGGTCGCCGGTGGCATGGGCGGCCTCGGCCTGCCCGGTTTCTGAGCCGGCAGATGTACGAAGGTGCCATCCAGGACCTGATCGACGAGCTGGGGCGGTTGCCGGGCGTGGGCCCGAAGAGCGCCCAGCGGATCGCGTTCCACGTCCTGTCGGCGGATCCGGCCGACGTCAACCGGCTGGCCGGCGCGCTGCGCAAGGTCAAGGAGCTGGTGCGGTTCTGCACGACCTGCTACAACGTGGCCGAGTCCGAGCAGTGCCGGATCTGCCGCGACCCGCGCCGCACCGACGAGGTGCTGTGCGTGGTGGAGGAGCCCAAGGACGTGGTGGCCATCGAGCGGACCGGTGAGTTCCGCGGTCGTTACCACGTGCTGGGCGGCGCGATCAATCCGTTGGAGGGGATCGGCCCGGACAATCTGCGCATCCGGGAGCTGCTGATCCGGCTCGGCGGTGGCGCGGTGCGGGAGTTGATCCTGGCCACCGACCCGAACACCGAGGGCGAGGCGACCGCCACCTACCTGGCGCTGATGGTGAAGCCGATGGGCATCTCGGTGACCCGGTTGGCCAGTGGGCTGCCGGTCGGCGGCGACCTGGAGTACGCCGACGAGATCACCCTCGGTCGGGCCTTCGAGGGCCGTCGCGCGGTCTGATCCCTGACGCACAGCCGGTGGCCGGCACCCCGTGTGGGGTGTCGGCCATCGCTTCGTCACTGCCCGGAATTGATCTGACACTTGATCCCTCATCGGGGCTGTTCGACGTAACAGTTTGGCATCGTGGGTGCAGATTGATCGGTTTGAGGGGCCGTTTGCCTACGAATCGAATGTCAACCGGCGCTTGAGGCACGATCCGATACCAACCGTCCACCTGACGGTTTCCGGGTGGACGTAACGAGAGCTATGGTCACCGCCATCGGTGACCCCTGTCACCACGTTGTCCGTACCCCCAAGGACGAGGTGAAGCACACATGCGTGCACCCAGGCCGAAGGTCGCGATCGCGGCCGTCGCGGTCGCGGCCCTCGCGGTAGCAGGCTGCGCCGAGAGCAACCGCGACGACAAATCCGGCGGTAGTAAGAAGGACACCCTCGTCTTCGGCGTCGCCGGAGACCCGAAGGTGCTCGACCCGAGCTTCGCCAGCGACGGTGAGTCGCTGCGCGTGGCGCGTCAGGTCTTCGAGACCCTGGTCCGTCCGGAGGAGGGTGGCACCAAGGTCACCCCCGGTCTGGCCGAGTCCTGGACCCCGGACGCCGCGGGCACCACCTGGACCTTCAAGCTCCGCTCGGGCGTGAAGTTCCACGACGGCACCGACTTCAACGCCGAGGCCGTCTGCGTCAACTTCAACCGCTGGTACAACGCCAAGGGCCTCATGCAGAGCCCGGACGTGACCGCGTACTGGCAGGACGTCATGGGCGGCTTCGCCAAGAACGAGGACGCGGAGCTGCCGCCGAGCCTCTTCAAGTCCTGCGCCGCCAAGGACGCCACCACTGTGGACCTGTCCTTCACGCGGGTCTCCAGCAAGATCCCGGCCGCGTTGATGCTCCCCTCGTTCTCCATCCACAGCCCGAAGGCGCTGCAGGAGTTCGACGCCAGCAACGTGGGCGGCACCGCCGAGGACATCAAGTACCCGGCGTACGCCACGGCGCACCCGACCGGCACCGGCCCGTTCAAGTTCAAGACCTGGGACGTCGCCAACAAGACGCTGACCCTGGAGCGCAACGAGGACTACGCCGGCCCCAAGGCCAAGCTGAAGAACCTCATCTTCAAGACGATCTCGGACGAGAACGCCCGCAAGCAGGCGTTGCGCTCCGGTGACATCCAGGGCTACGACCTGGTTGGCCCGGCCGACGTCGAGCCGCTGAAGAGCGAGGGCTTCAACATGCTCACGCGCCCGGCGTTCAACGTGCTCTACCTGGCGATCAACCAGAAGGGCAACCCGAAGCTCGCCGACATCCGGGTCCGGCAGGCCATCGCGTACGCCCTGAACCGTCAGCAGCTGGTCACCTCCAAGCTGCCGCCGGGTGCCAAGGTCGCCGACAACTTCATGCCGGACACCGTCGAGGGTTGGAACGGCGACGTCACGAAGTACACGTACGACCCGGCCAAGGCGAAGGCCCTGCTGGCCGAGGCGGGCGCGTCGAACCTGACGCTGAAGTTCCACTACCCGACCGAGGTCACCCGGCCGTACATGCCGAACCCGAAGGACATCTTCGAGTTGCTGTCGGCGGACCTGAAGGCCGTTGGCATCACCGTCGAGGCGATCCCGCTCAAGTGGAGCCCGGACTACCTCAACGCCACCACCTCGGGCAACAAGCACGACATCCACTTCCTGGGCTGGACCGGTGACTACGGCGACGCCTACAACTTCATCGGCACCTTCTTCGACCGGCCGAAGGACGAGTGGGGCTTCAACAACCAGGCCCTGTTCGACCAGTTCAAGGACGCGGACGGCACCGCCGACATCGCGGCCCGGACCGAGAAGTACAAGGCCCTGAACAAGTCGGTCATGGACTTCCTGCCCGGCGTGCCGATCTCGCACTCGCCGCCGGCGATCGTGTTCGGCAAGGACGTGACCGGCGTCAAGGCGAGCCCGCTCACCGACGAGCGGTACGCGACCGCCGAGTTCAAGTAAGTCCTGATCTGACGCAGCAAGGAACGCGGGCGGGCGCTGTCGCACAGCGCCCGCCCGCAACCCTCCGCACCCCTTCGAGGCCGCCGTGTTCCGGTTCATCGTCAGGCGCCTGCTTCAGCTGATACCCACGCTGTTCGGGCTCTCCCTCCTGCTCTTCATCTGGCTCCGCCGGCTCCCCGGCGGCCCCGAGACCGCCATCCTCGGCGAGCGCGGCACGCCCGAGATGCGTGCTGCCATCCGCCGCAACATGGGGCTCGACGAGCCCATCCTGGTGCAGTACGGCCGTTTCGTACGGCGGCTGGTCCGGCTCGACCTGGGCACCTCGACCTCCACCAAGCGGGCGGTCACCACGGAGTTCATCGAGCGCTTCCCCGGCACCGTCGAGCTGACCATCACCGCGATGATCATCGCGATCGGTGTCGGCATTCCGCTGGGCTACCTGGCCGCCCGTCGTCGCGGCCGCTTCCTGGACCACGCGTCCGTGGGCGGCTCGCTGATCGGCATCTGCATCCCGGTCTTCTTCCTGGGCTACGTGCTCAAGGCGATCTTCTCGGAGAACCTGCACTGGTTCCCGTCCAGTGGCCGGCAGGACCCGACGCTCGGCGCGACCCGGGTCACCAACTTCTTCGTCCTCGACGGGTTGATGACCCGTGAGTGGGACGCCGCCGCCGACGCACTCTGGCATCTGGTGCTACCCAGCATCGCGCTGGCCAGCATCCCGCTGGCGATCATCGTCCGGATCACCCGGGCGAGTGTGCTGGAGGTGCTCAACGAGGACTTCGTACGCACCGCCGAGGCGAAGGGCCTGACCGAGCAGACGGTCCGTCGCCGGCACGTGCTGCGCAACGCGATGCTGCCGGTGGCCACCTCGATCGGTCTGCTCGCGGGCGGCCTGCTCTCCGGCGCCGTGCTGACCGAGACCGTCTTCGCCTTCAGTGGCATCGGAGCGTTCGTCGCCGAGGCCATCGGCCAGCGCGACTATCCGGTCCTGATGGGCTTCATTCTGATCATCGCGGTGGTGTACGTGCTGGTGAACCTGCTGGTCGACCTCTCCTACAGCTTCATCGACCCGAGGGTGAGGGTGCGATGACACTCAGCCCGGGTAAGAAGCGCGAAAAGATCGACCGGCTCTCCGAGCTGGCCGCCCGTGACGACGAGCGCGGCGTCAGCCTGTGGCAGGAGGCGTTCCGCCGGCTGCGCGGCAACCCGGCCGCGATCGTCGGAGCGGTCATCCTGGCGCTCTTCGTGCTGGTCGCGGTGGTCGGCCCGTTCCTCGTGCCGTACGCGCCGACCGACACGATCGGCATCCGGGAGGGGCTGATCAAGCCGGGTGTCATCCCCGGCCCCACCGGCGAACACTGGTTCGGTTACGACCACCAGGGCCGGGACGAGTTCAGCCGGATGATCGTGGGCGCCCGTCAGACCCTACTGGTCGGCGTGGTCTCCACCCTGATCGGTCTGGCCATCGGTGCGCTGATCGGTGGCATCTCGGGTGCGGCGGCCGGTCTCGGTGGCCGGTGGGGGCGGTGGATCGACACCACCCTGATGCGGTTCATCGACATGCTGCTGGCGATGCCGAGCCTGCTGCTGGCGGTGAGCATCGCCGCCCTGCTCGGGGCCAGCCTGACCACTGTGATGATCGCGGTCGGCGTGGTCTCGGTGCCGGTGTTCGCCCGGCTGCTGCGCGGCTCGATGATCTCCCAGGCCAACAGCGACTACGTGCTGGCGGCCACCTCGCTCGGCGTGAAGAAGTCGAAGATCGCGCTGACCCACGTGGTGCCGAACTCGCTCGCCCCGGTGATCGTGCAGGCCACCCTGACCCTGGCGACCGCGATCATCGAGGCGGCGGCGCTGTCGTTCCTCGGCCTGGGCAACCCGGACACCGCCGTACCGGAGTGGGGCGTCATGCTCGCCGACGCGCAGCAGTACCTCGGTATCCGGCCGTCGCTGGCGATCTACCCGGCCGTCGCGATCATCATCACCGCGCTCGGCTTCACCCTGCTCGGTGAGGCGATGCGTGAGGCCCTCGACCCGAAGCTGCGGAAGTAGGCCCTAATGGCACTGCTCGAAGTTGATGATCTCTCCGTCACGTTCGCCCGGCGCGGCCAGCGGGCCGTGCACGCCGTCGACGGGGTGTCCTTCTCGGTCGACGCCGGTGAGGTGGTCGGCCTGGTCGGCGAGTCCGGCTGTGGCAAGAGCGTCACCTCGCTCGCGATCATGGGTCTGCTGCCGAAGCAGCCGGGCCTGCGGGTCGGCGGCAAGGCCGTGTTCGACGGCACCGACCTGCTCCAGCTCGACGACCGGTCGCGGCGGGACATCCGTGGTCGGGACATCGCGATGATCTTCCAGGACCCGCTGTCGTCGCTGAACCCGGTGATCCCCATCGGGCTGCAGGTGACCGAGGTGCTGACCCGGCACCGGGGGATGAAGGGTGCGGCCGCGTCGAAGGAGGCGGCGGAGCTGCTGGACCGGGTCGGCATCCCCGACCCGAAGCGGCGGCTGAAGGAGTACCCGCACCAGCTCTCCGGTGGGATGCGCCAGCGTGCGCTCATCGCGATGGCGGTGGCCTGCCAGCCTCGGCTGCTCATCGCCGACGAGCCGACCACCGCGCTGGACGTCACCATCCAGGCCCAGATCCTGGAGCTGCTCAAGGAACTGGTCCGGGACTCCGGCACCGCACTGCTGATGATCACGCACGATCTGGGCGTGGTGGCCGGCATGTGCGACACCGTCAACGTGCTCTACGGCGGCCGGGTGGTGGAGACGGCCCGCCGCCGTCCACTGTTCCGCCAGCCGCGTCACCCGTACACCGTGGGTCTGCTCGGCTCGGTGCCCCGCCTGGACGCCGGGCGGGGCGAGAAGCTCAGCCCGATTCCCGGCTCGGTCCGCGACCTGCTGCCCTGGCCGGAGGGATGTGCCTTCGCCCCGCGCTGCTCCCGGCGGACCGACGAGTGCGTGGGTGAGCCCCCGGAGTTGGTGCAGGCACACGACGGACGTAGCTACCGGTGCGTCAACCCGGAGCCGGTGCCCGGCACGGTGCCCGCCCCGCGCGAGGAGGAACCAGCGTGAGTGACAACGACATCCTCGTCGAGGTACGCGACCTGAAGGTGCACTTCCCGATCAAGCGGGGTGTGCTGTTCGACCGGGTGGTCGGCCATGTGAAGGCCGTCGACGGGGTGGATCTCAGCATCCCTCGGGGCAAGACGTACGGCCTGGTCGGCGAGTCCGGCTGCGGTAAGTCCACGCTGGGCCGGGCGTTGCTTCAGCTCACCCCGCCGACCGCAGGCGAGGTCGAGTTCGACGGCGTCGAGCTGACCACGCTGCCGCCCGGCAAGCTGCGCAGCATGCGTCGTCGGATGCAGATGATCTTCCAGGACCCGATGTCCAGCCTCGACCCTCGGCAGAACGTCGAGTCGATCCTGACCGAGGGCATGCAGACCCACGGGATCGGTGCCGACCGCACCGACCGTCGCCGGCTCATCGGGGAGACCCTGGACGCGGTGGGGCTGCCCCGTTGGGCGCTGTCCCGCTACCCGCACGAGTTCTCCGGCGGGCAGCGGCAACGCATCGGCATCGCCCGCGCGCTGGTGCTCGGGCCGGAGCTGATCGTCGCCGACGAGCCGGTCTCGGCGCTCGACGTCTCGATCCAGGCCCAGGTGGTCAACCTGCTCGACGAACTCCAGGACAGCCTGGGGCTGACCTACCTGGTGATCGCGCACGACCTCGCGGTGGTCCGACACATCTCCGACACCGTCGGCGTGATGTACCTGGGCGCGCTGGTCGAGGAGGCGCCGAGCGACCGGCTCTACACCGAGCCGCTGCACCCGTACACCCGGGCGTTGATGTCCGCGGTGCCGGTGCCGGACCCGGACGTGGAGGACCGTCGGGAGCGGATCCTGCTCGCCGGTGACCTGCCGTCGCCGGCCAACCCGCCGTCCGGTTGCCGCTTCCACACGCGCTGCCCGTGGGCGCAGCCCACCCGCTGCGCGGACGAGCGACCCGTGTTGCGGGAGATCGGCGTCAGTCGGGTGGCCTGCCACTGGGCCGAGCAGATCGCCAGCGGTGAGCTACGCCCGCACGGGGTCAGCGCGCAGATCGTCCGCCCCGAGGGTGAGGGGGAAGCGCCGGCCGTGGTCTCCGCACCCACCGAGCCCGGCTCGTACGTCTGAGACTGGACGCGGTGCCGGCGGCGTCGGGGTGCTCAGCCCTCCGGGCGGTTGAGCAGGCCCACCGCGACGCCGTGCACCGCGTCCAGGCCCGCCGGGTCGGCCAACGTCACCGACGTGCCGGTGACCGCGTACCACTCGTCCGCGTCCTTGTACTGCACCCGCAGGGTGATCTTGCCGTCGGCGTACTCGGTGCGCAGGGTCAGGTCGCCGGTGACGACGCCGACCTCGTCGGTCATCACCCCGCCGGGACCGGGCACGATGTCGGAGGTACGGCTCTGCGGGCCGGCCGCACCGTCGGAATCCGCCACCATGCCGGCACCCGGCACGGCGGCGGGAGTCTCGGCGCTGCCGTCCGCGGTCATCCCGGCGGCGGCCGGGCCGCTCTCCTCGGCGGCCGTCACGACTCGTTCCCCACTGTGCAGCCCTCCAACATGTCGGTCAGGGCGGCCTTCTCGGCGCTGGTCACCGTCAGCCGCCAGTAGTGCTTGACCGTCACCCAACTCTCGGCGTACTTGCACCAGTACTCGCGGTTCGCCGGCTTCCACTGGGACGGGTCCTGGTCACCCTTTGCCCGGTTGGAGGACGCGGAAACCGCGATGAGCTGCGGACGTGTGGTGTCGTTGGCGAAGTCGCCGCGCTTCTGGTCGTCCCACTCGTCGGCGCCCGAGCGCCAGGCGTTGGCCAACGGCACCATGTGGTCGATGTCCACGTCGGAAGGATCGGCGGCGCTACGGCCGTCGTACACGCTCTCCCAGCGTCCGCCGACCACGTTGCAGCCGGAGAGCTTCACGTCCTTACCGTCGCGCTGGAGAATGCTGTCCCGCACGTCGCAGTTCTTGCCGGTGTCGCGCCAGTGCGGGAAGTGGTCTCTGCTGTAGCCCTTCATCGAGCCGGCAGTGGCCACGGTGAGCTGGCCGAGTTGCTGCACGGCGTTGCCGCCGTCGCTCGACGGCTGAGCGTCCGGCTCGTCCTGCGGGACGCAACCGGCAACGCCGAGCGCCAGCGCTGCGGCGAGCACGGCCACCGCCGCTCGCGGTCCTGATGTGGTACGCACAGACGACACCTCTCCAGCTTGCGGTCTCCCGGCGATTGCGCACAGTACCCGGGCGAGGTTTTGGCATTTCGTGGCGTCTCCCACAGGATGCAGGGCACATTGGTGGGATGACCGCACCCGTACCGGCGTCTGCCCTCCGGATGGGCACCGCCGCCGGCCGGGGCACGCTGCTCGCCGCCGTGCTCGCCTCTGGCATGGTCTTCCTCGACACGACTGTCGTCAACGTGGCGCTGCCGAAGCTCGGGCAGGACCTCGGCGCGAATGTGTCCGATCTTCAGTGGACCATCAACGGCTACCTGCTGATGCTGGCGGCGTTCGTGCTGCTCGGCGGAGCGCTCGGGGACCGCTTCGGTCGACGACGCGTCTTCCTGATCGGCGTGGTCTGGTTCACCGTCGCCTCCGTGCTCTGCGGGCTGGCCCAGGGCACCGGTTGGCTGATCGCAGCCCGGTTTCTCCAGGGCGCCGGCGGCGCGCTGCTCACGCCCGGATCGCTGTCCGTGCTCCAGGCGAGCTTCCACCCGGACGACCGGGGCCGGGCGATCGGCGCGTGGGCCGGGCTGTCCGGGGTGTCGACCGCGCTCGGCCCGTTCATCGGGGGGTGGCTGATCGACGCGCTCTCCTGGCGTTGGATCTTCTTCCTCAACCTGCCGCTCGCCGTCCTGGTGGTGCTGGCCACGGTGCGCTGGGTGCCGGAGAGCCGGGACGAGAGCGCATCCCGCACCGCGGCCCCCGGGCGGACCCGACGCCGGTTCGACGTCGCGGGAGCCCTGCTCGGGGCACTCGCGCTCGCCGGTGTCACGTACGCCCTGATCGACGTGCCGGCACGCGGCTACGACTCGGCGCCGGTGCTGATCGCGGCGCTGGTCGGGGTGCTGTCGGCGGTGGCCTTCATCCTGCTCGAACGGCGGCGCGGCGACGCCGCGATGCTCCCCACCGGGCTGTTCTCCAGCCGGCTCTTCTCGGTGCTGAACATCTTCACCGTGGTCGTCTACGCGGCGCTCACCGGCTTCACCTTCTTCTTCGCCGTCTACCTGCAGAACGTGGTCGGGTGGTCGGCCTTCCGTACCGGCATCGCACTACTGCCGATGACCCTGCTGCTGTTGGTCGGGTCGGCCCGCTCGGGAGCGTTGTCGGCGCGGATCGGCCCCCGGCTGCCGTTGACCATCGGCCCGGTGGTGGCCGCCGTCGGCCTGTTGCTGCTGCGCGGCGTCGGACCGGGCGCGTCGTACTGGACGGATGTGCTGCCCGGGGTGCTGCTCTTCGGTATCGGGCTGACCCTGGTCGTGGCACCGCTGACCGCGTCGGTGCTGGCCGCCGTGCAGGACCGCTTCTCCGGCGTGGCCAGCGGCTTCAACAACGCCGCGTCCCGGGCCGGTGGCCTGCTCGCGGTGGCGGCGCTGCCGCTGCTGGTCGGCCTCTCCGGCGGCGGGTACGAGCAGAAGGGCGAACTGACCGACGCGTTCAGCGGCGCGATGGAGTGGTGCGCCGGCCTGCTCGTGGCCGGCGCGGTGCTGGCCCTCGTGCTGGTGCACCGGCCGCCCCGGGCGGCCCCGCCGTCTCAGCCCTGCCACTCGATGCCCGCCGCGACACCCCCGAAGTAAGGAAGGGCACCTTATTAACGCGGGGCGTTAATAAGGTGCCCTTCCTTGCAGCTAGCGGCGGGCGCGGTTGACGGCGCTGGTGACCGCCTTGATCGAGGCGGTGACGATGTTGGCGTCGGTGCCGACACCCCAGACCGTCCGACCGTCGACCTCGCACTCGACGTACGCGGCGGCCTGCGCGTCCCCGCCGGAGGAGAGCGCGTGCTCGTGGTAGTCGAGCACCCGTACACCCACGCCGACCGTGTGCAGCGCGTTGACATAGGCGTCGATCGGACCGTTGCCGACCGCGGCGAGCGAGCGCTGCTCGGCGCCCACGCCGACCTGGGCCTCGATCTCGACCTTGCCGTCCGCCGTGCCGATCGTGTAGCCGGCCAACCGGACCGCCGGGTCGGGCTGGTGGTCGAGCAGGTAGTGCGTCGCGAAGATCTCCCACATGGCGCCCGGGTCGACCTCGCCGCCGTCGTGGTCGGTGACCTGCTGCACCACCCCGGAGAACTCGATCTGCAGCCGCCGGGGCAGGTCCAGTTGGTGCTCGCTCTTCATGATGTACGCGACGCCGCCCTTGCCGGACTGCGAGTTGACCCGGATGACCGCCTCGTAGGTGCGGCCCAGGTCCTTCGGGTCGATCGGCAGGTACGGAACGGCCCAGGTGTGCTCGTCCACCGGTACGCCGGCAGCCTTCGCGTCGGCGGCCAGGGCGTCGAAGCCCTTCTTGATCGCGTCCTGGTGGGAGCCGGAGAAGGCGGTGTAGACCAGGTCGCCCGCGTACGGGTGGCGCTCGTGCACCGGCAGTTGGTTGCAGTATTCGACAGCCCGGCGGATCTCGTCGATGTTCGAGAAGTCGATCATCGGGTCGATGCCCTGGGAGAACAGGTTGAGCCCCAGCGTCACCAGGTCGACGTTGCCGGTGCGCTCACCGTTGCCGAACAGGCAGCCCTCGATGCGGTCCGCACCGGCGAGCAGGCCCAGCTCGGCGGCGGCGACCCCGGTGCCCCGGTCGTTGTGCGGGTGCAGGCTCAGCACCACGCTGTCCCGACGCGGCAGGTGCCTGTGCATCCACTCGATCGAGTCGGCGTACACGTTGGGCGTGGCCATCTCGACGGTGGCCGGCAGGTTGATGATCAGCGGGCGGTCGGGCGTCGGGTCGATCACGTCGATGACCCGGGAGCAGACCTCCAGCGCGTACTCCAGCTCGGTGCCCGTGTACGACTCCGGCGAGTACTCGTAGAAGATGTCGGTGTCCGGGGTGTGGATCTCCGCGTACTTCTGGCAGAGCCGCGCACCGGTGGTGGCGATGTCGGCGATGCCGTCCTTGTCCAGGCCGAAGACCACCCGGCGCTGGAGGGTGGAGGTCGAGTTGTAGAAGTGCACGATGGCCCGCTTGGCCCCGCGCAGCGACTCGAACGTCCGCTCGATCAGGTGCTCCCGGCACTGGGTGAGCACCTGGATGGTGACGTCGTCCGGGATCATGTCCTGTTCGATGAGCTGCCGGACGAAGTCGAAGTCGGTCTGACTGGCCGACGGGAAGCCGACCTCGATCTCCTTGTAGCCCATCTGGACGAGCAGCTGGAACATCCGCCGCTTGCGCTCGGGCGACATCGGGTCGATCAGTGCCTGGTTGCCGTCGCGGAGATCCACCGCGCACCACCGTGGGGCGGCCTCGACAGTGCGGGTGGGCCAGCTGCGGTCCGGCAGCTCGACCCGGAACTGCTCCCGGTAGGGCTGGTAGCGGTGGTACGGCATCCGGCTCGGGCGTTGCCGAGCGAACGGATCGGTTTCGGCGTCGGTGACAGGTTGAGCCATCTCAGAGTGCTCCCTGGAACATGTGGCGTCAGCAGATCGGAAGGTGTCGGCGAGATGCCGGGCAACGGTGCGCGGCGGTGCCGAGAAGAAAATCGGATGTGCTGGACGGCGCGATGCAACTCCGCGACGAGGTGCCGGCCGGTCAGGCCTCGTCGCGGCGGCTAAGGAGAACAAGCGCCTGCCACATGACCACGTCACCCTACGTGATGGCAGGGGCGGTGGGAAGGCAGGTCCGGACTATGGGACCGGCGTCATGGTCTGCCCCGGCGGGCCGGAGCGGGTCGTCCGAGGGCCGGTCAGCCGAGCAGCAGGTCGGCGAGGGGGCGGCGGCGACGTAGGCCGGTCTCCTCGGCAATCAGGTCGGCCGGGAGGCTGAGCGGGTCGCCCAGCTGCCCGACGGCGAGCACCGCGTACGGCCGCACGTCGGCGGGAAGGTGCAGGTCCGCGGCGAGTCCGGCGCGGTCGACGGTGAGGACCTGGCGTACGTGCAGCCCGAGCGCGGTGGCCTGCACGGTGAGGTGGGCGACGGCCTGACCCAGGTCGTAGGCGATCCCGTCGGCCGGCGCGGCGTCGGAGTCGACGTGCGCGGCGAGCAGCAGGGCGGCGGCGCGGTGCGCCCAGCGCTGCTCACGCTCGGGCAGGTTGACCAGGATCCGCTTCCAGGTCTCGTCGTCGCGGTGGCCGAGGGTGAACCGCCAGGGCTGGCGGTTGCCCAACGACGGTGCCCAACGGGCCGCCTCCAGGAGAGAGGAAGAATCGTCCGCGCTCAGCTCCTCGGTGGGATCGAACGCCAGGGGACTCCAGCGGTAGGCGAGCAGTGGGGTCAGTTCGGCCATGGCGACAATCGTCCCGTATGGGCGATTCGCTCGGTGGGTGGGGGTCGCTCAAATGTGGGCAAGGGCACCCGTAACGGGACGAAGATCAGGACGTTCCCGCGCTCGCGCTGTCCGACGGGTCAGGAGTCGGCGTCGGCGGAGCCGCCGTACCGAGCGGATCGCCGTCGGTCACCGGGCCGGCCAACTGCACGGTGGCCGGGGGTGGACCGGGCGGCGCGGCCAGCCGCAGCGTGCCAGCTCCGGTCCGCACGCCGGTCGGCGTGCCGTCCCGGTCATAGCAGTAGATGCCCACATCCAGCGGGGCGTTGAGCGACGCCGAGGTGGAGTCCACCGAGTAACAGGTGCCGGTCAGGCCCTCGGGCGCGGCGGCCGGAGCCACCGCCAACGGCGCGCGTCGGTCGGTGAGCACGTCCAACCAGTCGGTCAGCGGGTGCTGGACCCGGGGGTCCAGCCGGCGCGGAAGGGGCTCGTCCCGCTCACCGACGCGTACGCAGGTCGCCGGCTCCGGTCGAACGGCCGACGGCAGAGCGCACTGGAACAGCCCGTCGGCGGTGGCGGCCATCGAGACGTCGACGCTGCCGCCCAACGCGCCCCCCGGCACGTCGACCCGCCAGGTGCCGTCGTTCGCGCTGGTGAACACGATGGTGCGGTCCGGCTGGCCGGCCCGGCTGTACACGTACTGCGCCACCAGGTGGCGGTCCTGGGCGGCTGCGGCCAGGGCGGCCAGCTCGTCCCGTGCGGCGTCCACCGCGACCGGCCCGGGATCGGTGGGCGTCGGGGTCGGTGGCTGCGTGCTGGAGCAGGCGACCAGGAGCGCCGGCAGGGCGAACACGAGCGGCCCGAGCACACGGCCGGCCGAGCGGATGAGGACGGGCACCGGCCCATTCTGGTGGCTGCGAAGGGTTGGTGGGTGCCGGCGCGTACCAGGCTCGCTCCGGCGTGTCGGACGGGCTCGTGTCCGCGTACCTCCCGGCCTGGTGGGAGCGGTCCGGCGGCGACCGTGCGGGCCGGATGGTGGGATCACCTGACCCGCCGTCGTTACCCGCCGGATACCCTCAAGGGGTTTGACACGCGCCGCCGGCCCCGGTTCCGGCGGCGTCGGCACGCTCAGGGTCGCTGGGAGGGAGTGCACGTCGTGGCACTCGTGGTGCAGAAGTACGGCGGGTCGTCCGTCGCCAACGCCGAGCGGATCAAGCGGGTGGCCGAGCGCATCGTCGCCGCCCGCAAGGCCGGCGACGACGTGGTGGTGGTGGTCTCCGCGATGGGGGACACCACCGACGAGCTGCTCGACCTGGCCAACCAGGTCAGCCCGCTGCCGCCGGGCCGCGAGCTGGACATGCTGCTCACCGCCGGCGAGCGGATCTCCATGGCGCTGCTCGCCATGGCGATCCACAACCTGGGGTACGAAGCACGCTCGTTCACCGGCTCGCAGGCCGGCGTCATCACCACCTCGGTGCACGGCCGCGCCCGGATCATCGACGTCACCCCCGGGCGGCTCAAGGGCGCGCTCGACGAGGGTTCGGTGGTCATCGTGGCCGGCTTCCAGGGCGTTTCGCAGGACACCAAGGACGTCACCACCCTGGGCCGGGGCGGGTCGGACACCACCGCCGTGGCGCTCGCCGCCGCCCTGCACGCCGACGTCTGCGAGATCTACACCGACGTGGACGGCATCTTCACCGCAGACCCCCGGATCGTGCCCAACGCCCGGCACATCCAGCACATCACCTACGAGGAGACGCTGGAGCTGGCCGCCTGCGGTGCGAAGGTTCTGCACCTGCGTAGCGTGGAATACGCCCGGCGGGCGGGGTTGCCGATCCACGTCCGTTCGTCATACTCGACCAACACCGGCACGATGGTCACCGGATCGATGGAGGACCTTTCCGTGGAGCAGGCACTGATCACCGGGGTCGCGCACGACCGTAGCGAGGCCAAGATCACGATCGTCGGGGTGCCCGACGAGCCGGGCGCCGCCGCGCGGATCTTCGACACCGTCGCCGGCGCCGAGATCAACATCGACATGATCGTGCAGAACGTCTCCACCGAGGGCACCGGCCGGACGGACATCTCGTTCACCCTGCCCAAGGCCGACGGCCCGACCGCGATGGCGGCACTCAGCAAGATCCAGGAGCCGGTCAAGTTCAAGGGCCTGCTCTACGACGACCACGTCGGCAAGGTCTCGCTGATCGGTGCCGGCATGCGCTCGCACCCCGGTGTCGCCGCCGGCTTCTTCGCCGCGCTCGGCGCGGCCGGCGTCAACATCGAGATGATCTCCACCTCCGAGATCCGGGTCTCCGTGGTCTGCCGGGACACCGACCTCGACGCCGCCGTCCGCGCCATCCACGACGCGTTCGAGCTGGGCGGCGACACCGAAGCCGTGGTCTACGCGGGGACGGGTAGGTAGCGCCGATGACGGCGCTGCCCACCCTCGCCGTGGTCGGAGCGACAGGTGCCGTCGGCACCGTGATGTGCGAGCTGCTCACCGGACGACGCAACGTCTGGGGTGAGATCCGACTGCTCGCCTCCGAGCGTTCGGTCGGGCGCGTGGTGCGCTGCCGAGGCGAGGAGATGGTCGTCCAGGCGCTGACCCCCGAGGCGTTCGACGGGGTCGACGTGGCGATGTTCGACGTGCCCGACGAGGTCTCCGCCGAGTGGGCACCGATCGCCGTCTCCCGAGGCGCGATCGCGGTCGACAACTCCGGCGCGTTCCGGATGGACCGGGACGTCCCGCTGGTCGTTCCGGAGATCAACCCCGAGCAGGTCCGCAACCGGCCCCGGGGCATCATCGCCAACGCCAACTGCACCACCCTCGCGATGATCGTCGCGGTCGCGCCGCTGCACCGTGAGTACGGCCTACGGGAGTTGGTGCTCGCCTCCTACCAGGCGGTTTCCGGGGCGGGCAAATCCGGCGTCGACACCCTGCACGACCAGCTCACCAAGGTCGCCGGTGATCGGGCACTCGGCTCACGCACCGGTGACGTCCGGCAGGCGGTCGGCGACGACCTCGGCCCGTTCCCGGCACCGCTCGCGCTCAACGTGGTGCCCTGGGCCGGCTCTCCGGCAGACGCTGGCTGGTCGTCGGAGGAGATGAAGATCCGCAACGAGTCGCGGAAGATCCTCGGCCTGCCCGACCTCAAGGTGTCCGCCACCTGCGTTCGGGTGCCGGTGGTCACCGCGCACTCGGTGGCCGTGCACGCCGTCTTCGCCAGCGAGGTGGACGCCGAGGGCGCCCGCGAGGCGCTGCGCAACGCACCCGGAGTGATCCTGGTCGACGATCCCGCGGCCGGAGAGTTCCCGATGCCGATCGACGCGGTCGGCACCGACCCGTCCTGGGTCGGCCGGATCCGCCGCGCCCTGGACGACCCCCGCGCCCTCGACTTCTTCGTCACCGGCGACAACCTCCGCAAGGGGGCGGCCCTCAACACGGCCCAGATCGCCGAACTCCTCGCCAAGGAGCTGAAGACCAGCTAGGCGGCGGACAGGCGTACGCCGTCTCGGCCTTGACGCTTCACCGCGTAGAGGGCCTGGTCGGCCCTTCGCAGGGTGCGGTCGGGGGTTTCGCCGGGGCGGGGCAGCGCGACGCCCACACTGATCGTGCGGCCGATGCGTCGGGCTGCCTCGGCCAACCGTTCAGCGATCCGGACCGCCTCCTCGGGGCGGCTCACCTCGATCACCGCGACGAACTCGTCGCCGCCGATCCGGTACAGCTCGTCGCCGTGGCGCAGCGCCCCCTCCAGCGCCCGGGCCAACCCGACCAGCACCCGGTCGCCGGCCTGGTGGCCGTACGTGTCGTTGACGGTCTTGAAGCCGTCCACGTCGATCGCCAGCAGGGCCGTACGCCCCGGAGTGGCCGCCGCGATCCGCTGCCCGAACGGGCCGGTGTGCCGCAACCCGGTCAGCGGGTCGGAGCTGGCCTGTTCCCGCAGTCGGGCCAGCGTGCGCAGCCGGTCCAGGCTCGTCCAGGCCTGCCCGGCGAGCAGTTCCATCAGGCTGACCGTGGTCGGGTCCGGGCGCAGTGCGCGTTCGTCCGCGACCAGCAGCACCCCGCCGACCTCCGGGGGCCCCACCGGAACGGCGACCAGCGTGCGCACCCCGGCCCGGGTCAGCGGTCGATAGTCCTCGGTCGGGGGATGCCCCGCCTCGCCCAGCGTGTACCCAGCTCCGTACCGGTGTGCCCGGTCGACCATCCGGTCCAGCGCGGCCGGGCCCGACTCGGTCAACTCGGCCCGAATGCGGATCTCCAGATCGCTCGGCGTCGCCGGCGTCGGGCCGAGCTGCCCCGCCATCAGCAGCACCGCGGTGGAGAGAGCGGAGACCTCACGCGCGGCGCACGCCGCCACGCTCAACACGTCCGCCTCGGTGGGTGCGGCGGAGAGTGCCGCCGCGTGCCGGAGTAGTTTCTCGCTGCGGCTCTCCTCCGGTGGACCTCCGAGGGCGGCGATCCGCGCGCCGAGCCGGTCGGCCACCTGCTGCGCGGTCTCCCGCCACGGCTCCAGGTCGACCGGCGCACTCCATTGCAGGTCGAGGACGCCGATCGCCCGACCCGCCGGGTCCAGCACCGGTACGCACAGCTCGGCTGTCACGTCCGGGCGTACCGGAAGGTAGTCCGGATCGACGGTGACGTCCGGGACGGCGGCGGGGGCGCCGGTGGCGTACACCCGGCCGACGATGCCGGTTCGCGCCGGCACGGTGGCGAAGACCTGCCAGGCCCCGGTCGCCGCGACGCAGCGCAGACGGTCGTGTGCCGCGAGCAACACGGAGATGGTCGCCGGGGTGTGGCGGGACAGCGCGGTGACCGTCCACCGACAGGCCTCCGGCGTGCTCGACGCCATCGGCAGGCGGACGGTGACGTCACGGATGACTCGCTGATGATCCACTCGCACCCGTCGTTCCAGGTAGGGGAGGAGCCCGGCCGGCGCCGAGCCGCGCGATCAAGCGTACTCACGACTGCGCGAAGCGACCCGATTCGTACATATGTGCTATCCACAGGCTGTGGACGCAGCCTGTGGGCAGTGGGCACCGGGCCCCGTGGCGCAGTGCCCGGCGATAGCGTGAGACTCCCGGCGCCGAGGAGACGATCCATGATCATCGCTCAGCTCAGTGACCCGCACCTGACCACCGGCCTGCTCGCCGCCGCACCGGCCGCAGGGCTGCACCGCGCGCTCGGTCGGGTGCTCGCGCTGCGCCCCCGACCGGACTGCGTGGTGATCACCGGCGACCTGGTCGACCACGGGCGACCCGACGAGTACGCGGCACTGCGCGAGCTGATCGGCCGGTTCCCGTTGCCGGTGCACCTCGTTCCCGGCAACCACGACGACCGGGAGTCGCTGCTCGACGCGTTCGGGGGCACCCCCTGGCTCGGCGGCGGATTCTCCGCCTACTACCACGTCGACCACGACACGGCGACGGTCGTGGTGCTCGACTCACTCGTCCCCGGCAGCAGCGGCGGCCAGCTCGGTGAGGAGCAGCTCGGCTGGCTCGACGGGGTGCTGGCCGGGCGACCCGAGGTGCCCGCCGTCGTCTGCCTGCACCATCCGCCGGTCGCGGTCGGTATCCCCGCGGCCGACACGCTCCGGCTCGCCGACGGTGACGCGCTGGCCGAGGTGGTCGGCCGGCACCGGCACGTCGTCCGGGTCGCCGCCGGGCACCTGCACCGCCCGGTCACCACGGCGTACGCGGGCACGGTGCTCACCGTGGCACCGAGCACCTGGAAGCAGAGCACGCTCACCATGAGCGCCGACGAGCAGATCGGTTGGGTCGACGAGCCGACCGCCTTCCTGCTGCACGTCGTGGAGGCGGGCGGCTGCGTGACGCACACCGTGCAGGTGAGCCACTCCGCTGGCCAGACCTGCGGCTTCTGAGGGCACCCGTCGTGCAGGTCTGGTACGTCGCGTACGGCTCGAACATGCACGCCGCCCGGCTGGGCTGGTACATCGGCGGCGGCTGCCCGCCCGGAGGAATGCGGACGTACCCGGGGTGCCGGGACCGACGCCCACCGAGCCGGTCGGTGCCGGTGTCGCTGCCCGGAGGCGTCTACTTCGCCGGCGAGTCCGGCGCCTGGACCGGAGGAATGGCCTTCTACGACCCGCACCTGCCGGGCGAAGCCGCCGCCCGCGCCTACCTGGTGACCCTGGAGCAGTTCACCGACATCGCGGCGCAGGAGATGTACCGCCCAGCGGGCGAGACCGACGACCTGACCCGGACGACCGGTGCGGCCATCGAGGCCGCCATCGCCAACGGGCGGGCGATGCTCGGCCCCGGACGGTACGAGACGCTGGTCTGCCCGGGCAGTCACAGCGGCGTCCCGATGCTCACCTTCACCGCACCCGAGGGGGCGTCCGGTGTGCGGTGCCGGCCACCCGCGCCGACCTACCTCGGCATGATCGCCCGTGGCCTACGCGAGTCGCACGGCTGGCCAGCCGAACGAATCGCCGGCTATCTGGCAGTCCGGCCCGGGGTGGCGGACGCCTGGCCGCCGGATGCCGTCGCTGCCCTGGTCACCGAGGCCCTGGCCGAGCCCTGACGGCCCGCTCTGTCACGCCGGCCCCGGCGCTGGCCCGCTCCCTCTGGCCGGCCCCGACGCTGGGCCGCTTCGTCACGCCAGCCCCGAGCGCTGGGCGTTCCCTCAAGCCGGCCCGGCGGTCAGGCGCGCCGGCCGTCAACCGAGCAGGAACTCACGCAGCGCGGGGGCGAGCGTCGTCGGCGGCACCTCGTGGTTGCCGCCGTCGAGGCTGACGGACCGCCCGCCAGGAACCGCCTCGGCCGCGGCCCGGCTGCCGTCCCGCAGGCACTGTGGACTCCCGGTGCTTTCCACCGCGAGGGTCGGCGCGGTGATCGTCGCCAGGCGGTCGGCGGGCAGTCGCCCGCCCGCCGTGATCACCGCGTCGTACGGCAGGGTGTGCGCGATCGCGGTCAGTGCGCCCCACATCGGTTGCGCCCGCATCCCGGCGACCGCCTCGGCCGGCAACCCCACCGACGCGGTGAGGAAGACCTCCACCGCGCCATCCCGATCGTCGGCGGCGATCAGCTCGATGAGCTGCGCGGTGATGTCCTTCCGGACGCCCGCGTGCGAGCCGACCTGAAACGGCGGCTCGAACAGGACCAACCCGGTCACCGGCAGACCCTGCGCGGTCGCGAGGGCGGCCAGGATCGCGCCGGAGGAAATCCCGTAGAGCGCTGCGGAACCACCGGCCGCCGCGATCACCGCGGCCAGGTCGTCGATCTCCCGGCCGATCTCGTACGGAGCGGTGTCACCACTGTGCCCACGGCCCCGGCGGTCGTAGCCGAACACGGTGAAGTCCGGTGCCAACGCCGCCCCGAGCGCGCGTGTCGTGTTGCGGTCGTTGAACGCGCCGCCGACCAGGACGAGCGACGGCCCAGACCCGGACCGTTCGAACGCGATGGGTGTGCCGTCCGCCGATCGCACCTGCTCCACCGTCGGTGTCGTTGCGCTCACGATGCCGTCTCCGTCCGTGTCGACCCTGACGTCCTTTCTAGACCTCGGGTCCGACGTTGTCAGGCAGACGGCGGCAAACGGCGACATCCGCGCGGCGTCCAAGGAGGTGCCCGGACTGCCATCCGGTGCGGTGCGATCGTCGTGCCCAGCCGGCGGTCGATCTGCCGGTGACCGCCGTCATGGCGACGACCAGGACCAGCGCGACCGCCTGGTCTCGAATCCGGCCGACTCGCAGCTCCGTCGTGCTGCCTGGGTCGCCCGGTCGGCGTCCGGATGAGAGGCTGTCGATGCGGGGCGGCCATCCCCAACCGCCGCCAACCACGACCCTTCCGACGGCGTCGGGTCGGCGGCCCGGTCGACCCAGAGGCCGGGCACCGCACCTGCCGATTCTCACAAGGAGATCCATGTCCATAACCAGGATGCGTCGGGCCGCTGTCGGTCTGACCGCGCTCGCGGTGGCCGCGTTCGGCGCGGTCGCCACCAGCCCTGAGGAAGCCGACGCGCGGCCGAAGCCGGTCGACGTCACCCTGCTGGCCCTCAACGACTTCCACGGCAACCTCGAACCGCCGAGCGGGTCCAGCGGCACCATCGCCGGGCAGACCGCGGGCGGCGTCGAGTACCTGGCCACCCACCTGGCCGAGCTGCGCGCCGCCGCCAAGAAGAAGAACACCATCACGGTCGCCGCCGGTGACCTGATCGGCGCGTCCCCGCTGCTCTCCGCCGCGTTCCACGACGAGCCGACCATCGAGGCGCTGAGCATGGCCGGTCTGGACTACGCCAGCGTCGGCAACCACGAGTTCGACGAGGGCGCGGCCGAGTTGCTGCGGATCCAGAACGGTGGCTGCCACCCGGTCGACGGTTGCGCCGACGGCACCCCGTACCGGGGCGCCGGCTTCAAGTACCTCTCCGCGAACGCCTTCAAGACCGCGACCGGCAAGCCCCTGATGGCCCCTTACGCGATCCACAAGGTGCAGGGCGTCAAGGTCGGTTTCATCGGGATGACCCTGGAGGGCACCCCGCAGATCGTCAGCCAGGAGGGCGTCGCCGGCCTCAGCTTCGCCGACGAGGCCGACACCGCCAACCGGTACGCCCGTGAGCTGCGCCGCAAGGGCGTCGAGGCGATCGTCGTCCTGCTGCACGAGGGCGGCACCCAGGCGACGACCGGCGGCATCAACGACTGCGTCGGCATGACCGGGCCCATCGTGGACATCGCCAACCGGATGGACCCGTCGATCGACGTGGTGGTCAGCGGGCACACCCACCAGGCGTACAACTGCAACATCAACGACAAACTGGTCACCAGCGCCAGCTCGTTCGGTCGCCTCGTCACCGACATCGACCTCAAGATCGACCGTCGTAGCGGTGACGTCCTGTCCGCCTCCGCGAACAACGTCGTGGTCACCCGGGACGTCACCAAGGACCCGAAGCAGACCGCGCTGATCAACCGCTACAAGACGGTGCTCGGCCCGGTCGCCGGCCGCCAGGTCGGCGTCACCAGCGAGGCGATCACCCGGAGCCAGGAGACCCTCTTCGGTACGAGTCTCGGCGAATCGCCGTTGGGCAACCTGATCGCCGACGCGCAACTCGCCGCCACCGACGTCGAGGAGGGCGCGGTCGCCGCGTTCATGAACCCGGGCGGGGTCCGGGCCGACCTCGACGCGGGCCCGGTCACCTACGAGGAGGCGTTCACGGTGCAGCCGTTCGCCAACAACCTCGTGACGCTGGACCTGACCGGCGCACAGATCTACTGCGTGCTGGAGCAGCAGTTCGTCACCGGCCGGACGCTGTACCCGTCGGCCACGGTGGGCTACGTGGTCGACCCGAACGGCACCACCGCCCCCACGGCCGACCCGTGCGCCGGCACCCGCGTGGTCCGGGGCAGCCTCACCATCGGCGGCACCGCCGTCGACACCACCGCCACGTACCGGGTCACGGTGAACAACTTCCTGGCCGGCGGCGGCGACGGGTTCAGCGCCCTCACCGGGGGGACGAACCAGGTCACCGGCCAGATCGACCTGGACGCCTTCGTGGACTACCTGACCGCCCAGTCGCCGGTCTCCGCGCCGACGCTCGACCGGATCCGCACCACCGCCGAGGTCCCCGCCGCCTGACGGCCGACCCCGCGACATCGGGCCCCGGAGCATTCGCTCCGGGGCCCGACCCGTCCCCGCCCCGTCTCGTCCCCTTCCCGCCCTGCCCTGCGTCGGCGGCTCCGGCGGCTCGCCCTGCGTCGGCGGCTCGCCCTGCGTCGGTGGCTCGCCCTGCGTCGGTGGCTCGCCCTGCTCCGGTGGCTCGCCCTGCGTCGGCGGCTCGCCCTGCGTCGGTGGCTCCGCCCCGGCCGCGTCGGTCGCATGATCACGCTCGAACATGGAAGTAGTGGCCTCCGGCCGCGCGGATGCCACTCGATCCAGGATCGAGCGCGATCTTGCGGCGCCGGCGGGTTCCGCGAGCAAGATCCGCGCAACATCGGGGATGTTGCTGCCTCCCGCGTGTCGGAGACAGCAACATCAGGGAACTTGCGCGGATCTTTGGTGCGGGGTGCGGGGTGCGGGGTGCGGGGTGCGGGGTGCGGGGTGCGGG
>NZ_JBDPLX010000031.1:0-69102 GCF_039871815.1 Micromonospora sp. B9E7 | reverse complement strand
CCTCGATGTTGCGCGGATCTTGCGGGGCGGGGGCGGCGGGGCGGGGCGCGGCGGGTGGCGGCGGGGCGGGAGGGCGGGCTGGGGGCCGGGGGCCAGCGGGTCAGGCTGGCTCGGTGACGAAGTCGATGAGGCGTTCCATCGCGTTGATCAGGGGCGTTTCCACGTCGGCGAAGCTGTTCACCCGGGACAGGATGTGCCGCCACATGTCGGCCGGCTCGGCCACCCCGAGTGCCGCGCAGACCCCCTCCTTCCACGGTCGCCCCGGCGGCACCACCGGCCACGCCGCGATACCCAGCGCACTGGGCTTGACCGCCTGCCAGACGTCCACGTAGGGATGGCCGGTCACCAGCACGTACGGCGAGGTCACCCGGGCCACGATGCGGCTCTCCTTGCTACCCGGCACCAGGTGGTCGACGAGTACGCCGAGTCGCCGGGTAGGGGCGGGGCCGAAGTCGCGTACGTCGGCGTCGAGCGCGTCGATGCCGTCCAACGGCTCCACGACCACGCCCTCGATGCGCAGGTCGTCGCCCCAGATCCGCTCGACCAGCGCGGCGTCGTGGATGCCCTCCACCCAGATCCGGCTCGCCTTGGCGACCTGGGCCCGGACGTTGTCCACGGCGACCGAACCGGACGCCGTCCGTCGGCGGGCCGCCGGCACGGTGGCGCGGGTCGGGCGGCGCAGCGTCACCGGGCGGCCGTCGAGCAGGAACGCCGCGGGTAGCAGCGGGAAGTTGCGCCGTTTGCCGTGCCGGTCCTCCAACACCACCGCGCCGGCCTCGAAGCCCACCACCGCGCCGCAGAACCCGGAGTCGGCATCCTCGACCACGAGATCCGGTTCGGCGTCCACCTCGGGGGTGACCTTGCGCCGTCGCCAGTCGCCCGCCAACACGTCCTCGCCGTATCGCCCCGCCATGTCGATCACGCTAACCCCAGCCCGCCCCCACCTCACTCCCCGACACACCGCCCCGCACCCAACGGCCACCGCACCCGTCCCGCCGCACCCGGCCGTCCGCAGCAGTCGATCATGCAGTTGTGGTGCTCCACAAAACGACGACAACCAGCACCTATCGCCCACCACCGTTCCATGATCGATGCAACCGGGGGCGCGGACGCCGCGGCGGGCAGGGACGGGGATCGGGGCGAACAGGGCAGTTGGGGGCAGGGCGGGCGGCCGGAGCGGCAGTCGAGACACGGCCGGTGGTGACCACGTACCCTTTCGGCATGTCCACCCCCGCAACGGGCGCGGCCACACTCGCGCCGCGCCGGTCCAGCCGGTTCGTTGCCTGGGTGCGCGCGTGGCGCGCCGGGTTGGTGCCGTACGACGAAGTCGCCGACGCCATCGCCGGCGACGAGGAGCACCTCGTTGCGGACGCCCCCGGCACCTGGACCGACGTCCCGCTGGGTTCCGCGCTGCCCACCCTGGCCAAGCTCTCCCCCGACGAGATCCGCCTGGTGCTGCCCGCGCCGGGCGACCCTCGGGGGTTGCCCGGTCCCGGCGACTTCGCCGGTGCGGCGCTGGTCGCCGGCGAAGCGGTGGTGGCCGGCGGGCTCGGGTTGATTCCGGAGGTACGCTCGCACACCTCCGGCTCCGGCGACTGTTTCGAGACGGTGTTGTGGCGGGTGTACCCGCTGCCCGCCAACGCCCCGGCCGCGTCACTCTCGTTGCCCGGCGCCGCCGAGGCAGAGGCCGAACTGGCCGCCGCGCTCGCCGAGACGACCGCCGCACTGACCCGCCTCGACGTGGCCCAGTGGCGGCCCGAGCTGGCCGGAGCGCTGGCCGCGCTACGCCGGCCGGACGGCGCCACCGACCTGCCGCCGGGCTTCGACCCGCGGGCCCGTCGGCTCTTCGCCCGGGCCGCGGTGCTCGACCGGGTGCTCGCGCTCGCCGGGCATGCCGCCCCCGGGGGCGCGATCAACAACTACGAGGCGCAACAGCGGGACGCCGCGCTTCGCCCGCTCACCGCAGCCTGCCGGCAGGCACTCGTGGCCGCCTGCAACGCCCCACTACGCCCCTGATCCGGTAACCCCGCGCCACCGCACGAGGCCGCGCGCCACCCCGCGGGGCTTGATCGGCCTGCCGCCGCCGGCCCAACGCGTCACACCGCCGGGATCCAACGCGCCCGCCGCCGGTCCATCCGCCACCCACGCCTGGCCCGACGCGCCAGCCCGACGCACCCCGCCGGCGGCCCGATGCGCCACCGGCCGGGCATGATCGCGCTCGAACATGGATGTAGTCGCCTCCGGCGCAGGTGGTGACCACTACATCCTGGTTACAGCGCGATCATCGGGCGTAGCCGAGGCAACGCGCGCAGGCAGGCAAGGCGCGCAGGCAACGCGCGATCAGCGCGCGCAGCGCAGGTGCGCTCAGATCTCGTCGAGCAGGTCCGCCACGGAGTTGACGATCCGGGACGGGCGGTACGGGTACCGCTCCGCCTCGGTACGACTGCTGATCCCGGTGAGCACCAGGATGGTCTCCAGCCCGGCCTCCAGGCCACACAGGATGTCGGTGTCCATCCGGTCACCGATCATCGCGGTGCTCTCCGAATGCGCGTTGATCGTGTTGAGCGCCGAGCGCATCATCATCGGGTTGGGCTTGCCGACGAAGTACGGCTCCACCCCGGTCGCCTTGGAGATCATGGCGGCGACGGAGCCCGCGGCGGGCAGGGCGCCCTCCACGGACGGGCCGGTCACGTCGGGGTTGGTGCAGATGAACCGGGCGCCGTCGTTGATCAGACGGACGGCCTTGGTGATCGCCTCGAAGCTGTAGGTGCGGGTCTCGCCGAGCACCACGTAGTCCGGGGCGAAGTCGGTGAGGACGTAGCCGACGGCGTGCAGTGCCGTGGTCAACCCGGCCTCACCGATGACGTACGCGGTGCCGCCCGGCCGCTGGTCGGCGAGGAACTGGCCGGTCGCCAGCGCGGACGACCAGATCGACTCCTCCGGCACGTCCAGCCCCATCCGGCTCAACCGGGCCGTCAGGTCCCGCGGGGTGTAGATCGAGTTGTTGGTCAGCACCAGGAACGGCTTGCCGGAGGCGCGCATCCGGTTGATGAATTCCGGAGCGCCGGGCACCGGCTGGCCCTCGTGCACCAGTACGCCGTCCATGTCGGTCAGCCAACTCTGCACGGGCTTGTGGTCATGCATCGGTTCCCCCAGCAGGCGTCGGGCGACGGGTCGGCACGCAACAGACGGTCGGGCAGGTGTCCCACATCGGCAGGTCGCCGAGGCGGCGGCGCAGCTGTGCGCCATCCGGGTCGGTCCGCTCGGTGACCAGCTCCCGCACCATGGTCACGAACCGCCTGTCGGTGCCGGGGGTGGCGGCCCGGACGAAGTCGAGGCCGAGTTGCTTGGCCGTCTCCAGTGCCTCGGTGTCCAGGTCCCACACGACCTCGAGGTGGTCGGAGACGAAGCCGATCGGGCTCACCACCACGCCGGTGGTGCCGCCCCGGGCGAGGGTGGCGAGGTGGTCGTTGACGTCCGGTTCCAGCCAGGGCACCTGCGGTGGGCCGGATCGGCTCTGCCAGACCAGGTCGTACTCCAGGTCCGGTGCGGCGGCTTCGGCCACGAGCCGGGCGGTCTCGCGTAGCTGTGCCTCGTACCGGCCGCCGTGCGGGCCGGCGTTGGCCGCCATCGAGGTGGGGATGGAGTGGGCGGTGAAGACCAGCCGGGTGGTGTCCCGCTTCGCCGGGTCGAGCTGACCCAGGGCCGCCCGGACCGCGTCGACGTGTGGGTCGACGAAGCCGGGGTGGTCCCAGAACTGGCGCAGCTTCTCGATCACCGGGGCGTCCGGGCCGACGGCGGCCCGGGCTGCGGCGATGTCCTCCTGGTACTGCCGGCAGGACGAGTAGCCGCCGTACGCGCTGGTGACGAAGGCGAGCGCCCGGGTGATCCCGTCGTCGCGCATCCGGGTCACCGTGTCGGCGAGCATCGGGTCCCAGTTGCGGTTGCCCCAGTAGACCGGAAGGTCGAGACCGTTCGCGGCGAAGTCGGCACGGACGGCGGCCAGCAGGTCACGGCACTGCTGGTTGATCGGGGACACCCCACCGAAGTGCTGGTAGTGCTCGGCGACCTCGGCCAGCCGCTCGGGCGGCACGCCTCGGCCGCGGGTCACGTTCTGCAGGAACGGCATCACGTCCTCGGGCCGTTCCGGCCCGCCGAAGGACACCAGCACCACCGCGTCGTACGACATGGGGTCATTCTCGCCCCTCGGCCGGGACGGCTCGGCGACGCCCCCTGGTCCGGACGCGTAGATCACGCGAGACGGCCGGGAGCGTCGCCGGTAAAGCGCCAGGGAACGTCAGGAACCGATGGCGTGGTAGCCGCCGTCGACGTGCACGATCTCGCCGGTGGTCGCCGGGAACCAGTCGGAGAGCAGCGCCAGGCAGGCCTTCGCGGCGGGTTCCTGGTCGGTGAGGCTCCAGCCCAGCGGGGCGCGCTCGGCCCAGGCGTCCTCGAACTGGTCGAAGCCGGGGATCGACTTGGCGGCGATGGTGCGCAGTGGCCCGGCGGCGACCAGGTTGCTGCGGATGCCCTGCTTGCCCAGGTGCAGCGCCAGGTAGCGGGACGCCGACTCCAGGCCGGCCTTGGCCACGCCCATCCAGTCGTAGACCGGCCAGGCCTTCGTCGCGTCGAAGGTCAGGCCGACCACCGCGCCGCCGGGCGACATCAGCGGCAGCGCCGCCATGGCCAGCGACTTGTACGAGAAGGTGGAGACGTGCAGGGCGGTCGCCACGTCCTCCCACGGCGCGTCGAGGAAGCCGCCGCCGAGGCAGCTCTGCGGGGCGAACCCGATCGAGTGCACGACGCCGTCGAGGCCGTCGACGTGCTCGCGTACCCGGTCGGCGAGGCTGGCCAGGTGCTCGGTGTTGGTGACGTCCACCTCGATGACCGGGGCCGGCTCGGGCAGCCGCTTGGCGATCCGCTCGACCAGGGAGAGCCGGCCGTAGCCGGTGAGCACGACCTGCGCGCCGTTCTCCTGGGCGAGCTTCGCCACCGAGAAGGCGATCGAGGCGTCGGTGATGACACCGGTGACGAGCAGCCGCTTACCGGCGAGCAGTCCGGACATCCGGGGGTTCCTCCGTACGTAGATGAGGGTCAGTGGCCCATGCCGAGGCCGCCGTCGACCGGGATCACGGCGCCGGAGACGTACCCGGCGCTGTCGGAAGCCAGCCAGGTGACGACCCCGGCGACCTCGTCCGGGCTGGCCATCCGGCCGGCCGGGATCGACTTGCGGATCTCCGCCTTGCGGTCGTCGGACAGGCCGGCGGTCATGTCCGTGTCGATGAAGCCGGGTGCCACCACGTTCGCGGTGATGTTGCGGCTGCCCAGTTCCCGGGTGATCGAGCGGGCCACACCGACCAGACCGGCCTTGCTGGCGGCGTAGTTGACCTGCCCTGCACCACCGGCGAGACCGACCACCGACGAGATGAAGATCATACGGCCCCACTTGGCGCGGAGCATCTTGCCGGAGGCGCGCTTGGCGACCCGGAACGCGCCGGTGAGGTTGGTGTCCACCACGTCGGTGAACTGCTCCTCGGTCATCCGCAGCAGCAGCGTGTCGGCGGTCATGCCGGCGTTGGCGACCAGCACCTCGACCGGCCCCAGCTCGGCCTCGACGGCGGTGAACGCGGCGTCGACAGAGGCGGCGTCGGTGACGTCGGCGCGTACGCCGAACAGCCCCTCGGGAGCGTCACCGCTGCGGTGGGTGACCGCTACCCGGTCGCCCTGCTTGGCGAAGGCCTGCGCGATGGCCAGGCCGATCCCCCGGTTGCCCCCGGTCACCAGCACGGTGCGAGCCACTGTTCCCCCTTGCTCAGCTGATCTCAGTCGCAGGCGAGCCTAGGCGTTACCGACAGGTAAGCGCTAACGGGAGCCGCGTCACACTGAGGTACGACACCGGGATCAACCCCTGGTGGCACGCCCTGCGGCGGGGTCGGCCCGTAGCCTCCGGGTGGTGAACCGGCATGCGATCGCCGTGGCCCTACGGGCCCTGCGGCAGACCCTGCTGGGCCCGGACGCCCCGCCCGGTCGACCGCTGCTGGCCCGGTGGCCCGGCCCGGCTCGTTACGCCGCGCCGGTCGGGCTGCTGGCCGCGCTCGGGCTCTTCCTGATCACGTTGACGGTGGAGAGCGAGTGGGGCCTGCCGCCGCCGATCGCGCTCCTGTTCGCGGCGATGACCGTGGCGCCGCTGCTGGCGCTGCCGCGGCGTCCGCTGCTGGCCTGGCGGCTGACCGTGCTGGCCCTGCTGATCTGCACGTTCAACGCCCCAGCCGACCAGGACTGGCCGTGGACCCCGCCGCTGGCGCTCGGGTCGGTCGCGGTGCTGGCGGTGGTCGTCGCGCGGGTCGACCGGCCGGTGCTGGCCTGGGTGGTGACGATCAGCACGGTGCCGGTGCTCACCCTGGTCCATCCCGACAACCGGGTCCCCGTCCTGCTGCTGCTCGGCGCGCTGGCGATCGTCGGCGACCTGATCAGGCGTAACCGGATGTCCCGGCACGCGCTGGCGGCGCAGGCCGAGCTGAGCGAGCGGGAGCAGGAGCGCCGCGCGGTGCTGGAGGAACGCACCCGGATCGCCCGCGAGCTGCACGACGTGGTGGCGCACCACATGTCGCTGATCGCGGTGCAGGCGGAGACGGCCCCGTACCGGCTGACGGACGTGCCGGCCCCGGCAGCCGCGGAGTTCGTCGCCATCGCCGCCTCGGCCCGTGACGCGCTGACCGACATGCGGCGACTGTTGGGGGTGCTGCGCAGCGAGACGACCGGCCCGGAGACCGCGCCGCAGCCGGACCTGACCGACCTGGGCGTGATGGTCGACGCGGCACGCCGGGCCGGGCTGCCGGTCACCCTGGACGCCGGGCCGGCGGACGACGGGCGGGTGCCCGCGCCGGTCGGGCTGGCCGCGTACCGCATCGTGCAGGAGGGCCTGGCCAACGCGGCCCGACACGCGGCCGGCGCCGAGGTGCGGGTCACCGTCCGCGCCGGCCGGTCTGGTCTGGAGGTACGCGTCGAAAACTCCCCCGCCGACGTCCGACCGACCGCCGACGGCGGCTCCGGACACGGCCTGACCGGCATGCGGGAGCGGGCCATCTCCCTTGGCGGTACGTTCACCGCCGGGCCGCTGCCCGACGGGGGTTACGCGGTGGTGGCCGAGTTGCCGTACGACGCGGAGGGCGGGGACCGATGATCCGGGTGCTGATCGCCGACGACCAGGCGATGGTCCGGCAGGGTTTCGGCGCACTGCTCGCCGCCCAACCGGACCTGCTGGTGGTGGGCGACGCCGCCGACGGGGCACAGGCCGTCACCGCCGCCCGCCACCTCGACCCGGACGTGGTGCTGATGGACGTGCGGATGCCGGTCATGGACGGGCTGGAGGCCACCCGCAAGCTGCTCGGTGACCGGTCGACGCAGCGACCCCGGGTGCTCATCCTCACCACCTTCGACCTGGACGACTACGTGTACGAGGCGCTGCGTGCCGGGGCCAGCGGCTTCCTGCTCAAGGACGCCCCGGCAGCGGATCTGGTGCACGCGGTGCGGGTGGTGGCGGCCGGGGACGCGCTGCTCGCCCCGGCGGTCACCCGCCGGCTGATCGCCGAGTTCGCGGCCCGCCCGGACCGCCGCCGTCCGCGCCCCACCGACCTCGCCGGGCTCACCCCACGCGAGACCGAGGTGCTGCGGTTGATCGCCCGGGGCCGCAACAACGCGGAGATCGCCGCCGACCTGGTGGTGGCCGAGCAGACCGTGAAGACGCACGTCGGGCGGATCCTGGCGAAGCTCGGTCTGCGCGACCGGGCCCAGGCGGTGGTGCTGGCGTACGAGACGGGTCTGGTGTCCGCCGGGGAGTAGCCCCGGGGAGCCAGTCCGCAGACGGCTCCCCGGGATGACGACCGGGTGCCGCCCGCCCGCGCACTCTCCCTCCGGACGACATTCCGGAGGGAGAAAGTGATGCGACGACGAGGTGCCGGTCGGGTGGCGGTGGCCGCGTTGCTCGGCGTGAACCTGGTTCTGCCGACCCGACCCGAGCCGGCTACGGCGGCGGGGTTCGTCGAGGCGTACCCCGTCATGGCGGCGGCGATGCGCACGGCGGGCCCGCCCTACGCGGACTGGGCGGCCGACGGACGCCGGTTCCTGCTGTTCGACGAGCGCGGTGACGGCCGCGCGGTCGAAGTGCTCGGCGACCTGGCCGACGCGGACCGGATCGCGGTGCTGGTGCCGGGGGTCGGCAGCACCCTGGCCGACTTCGACCGGGGGTTGGGCGGGGTGGCCCGCCGGGCGCCGGCGGTGCAGGCCGGGCAGCTCTACCGGGAGCTGCGGGCGACCGAGCCGGCGGCGCGGGTGGCGGTGCTGGCCTGGCTCGGCTACGACCCGCCGGACGGGGTGCTGACCGCCGCTGGTGGCGGCAGCGCCCGGCATGGCGCGGCCGGGTTGGTCGTGTTGCTGCGGGATCTGGCCGCTCGACGTCCGGCGGCGACGATCACGCTGGTCGGGCACAGCTACGGGGCGCTGGTGGTGTCGCTGGCTGCGGCCGACGCCCCCGCCCAGGTCACCGACGTGGTCAGTCTCGGTGGTGTGGGCGCCGGAGTGCAGCACGCCGACGACCTGCCCGGCGGGCGGCGGTTCTGGGCGGCGGAGGCGCCGACCGACTGGATCCGTCGGGTACCGCCGGTGCGACTGCCCGGCCTGGGCTTCGGACGGCGACCCGGTGACCCGACCTTCGGCGCCCGGCCCCTGCCGGTGGGTGGGGTGGCGGGGCACGACGGTTACCTCGTGCCGGGCAGCGCCGCGCTGGTCGCGGTGGCGGCGGTCGTGCTGGGCGGCATCGACACCGACCGGATCGGGGACGCCCGGTGAGCCGGGACCGTGCCATCGACGCGCTGCGGGCGTACGCCATCGGCGGCGTGGTGCTGGGGCACTGGCTGGTCACCGGGTTGGTGCTGACCGGCGACGGCGGGCTGCACCAGGCCAGCCCGCTGACCGCCCTGCCCGGTCTGGCCCCGGCGACCTGGGTGTTGCAGACGCTCGGGTTGTTCTTCTTCACCGCCGGGTTCGGCTCGACCCGATCGTTGGCCGGCCACCGGGGAGGGTCGGGCGGTTGGCTGGCCCGTCGACTGCGCCGGCTGCTGCTGCCGACGGTGGCACTGCTCGGGGTGGGCGCGGCGGTGTTACTCGCCGCCACCGTCGCCGGAACCTCGGACGACACGCTCTCCGTCGCGCTCCGACTCGCGGTCAGTCCACTGTGGTTTCTGGTGCCACTGGCGTTCCTGGTCGCGGTGACCGGCCCGCTGCTCGCCGCCGTACGCCGCTGGGGGGTGGCCCGGAGCGTCGTCCCGGCGGTGGTGGTGGTCGCGGCGGTCGACCTGGCCGTACGCCTGCTACCGGTCGGCACCCACCTGCCACCGGTCACCGTGCTGGCGGCGTGGTCGGTGCCGTACCTGCTGGGCGTGGCGCACGCCGACGGGCGGTTGGGCGGCCGGCGGGTGGCCGGCGCGCTGGCGTCCGGCGGGGCCGCCGCGCTCGGGGCGTTGCTGGCGCTGGGCTATCCGGTGAGCGCGGTCGGGGTGCCCGGGGCGGGGGTGTCCAACCTGAACCCGCCGTCGCTGCTGGCGGTGGCGCTGGCGGTCACCCAGGTCGGGCTGGGCCTGCTGGCTCGGCCGGCGCTGGAGCGGCTACTGACCCGGCCGCTGCCGGGCCGGGCGGTGACCGAGGCGAACCGGCACGCGGTCCGGATCTACCTGTGGCATCAGCCGATCCTGGTGACGGTGACCGCGCTCACCGCCCGCAGCGGGCTGACCCTGCCGGGGCTGCACACCGCGCCGGACAGCCCGGGCTGGGTGCTGGCGCGTTTCGGCTGGCTGCCGCTGCTGGCCGCGGTGCTGGTCACGGTGGTGCGGACGGGCCAGCCGCGGTCGACGCGACAACCGGGTGGTGGAGGAGTTGCCAGCCGGTCGGCCGAGTACGCCTCAACGGCACCGCCGGTGTACGATCATCGACGTTCCGGCCCGCCCGACTTGCAGGAGGTGATCGCTGTGCGAGATAGCGATCCTCCCAGTCGTGGCCGGGCCGATGGTCAGTCCCGCTGAGCCACGACTCAGTCTGGTGAACTGACCCCGCTCCGCTCCCCACCACCTCGGCAGCTGCCGAGGTGAGTGTGCCGCGCCGCCCGATCCCGGGCGGTCGCCGGGAGCCGCCCGGTCACGACTTCGTGTGCGCGTCCCCACCCCCTGCGGTCCGCCCCCGCACGCGGACCGTCCAGCCGCCACCCGGAGCCGTCATGAGCCGTTACGTCGCCCCGCTGGGCTTCACCCTCGCCGCCGTCTGGGTGGCCATCGTCTTCGTGCTCGCCGGCGGCGGTCACTGAACCGTCCCGGCTGGCGGTCGCCGTCTCGTGCCGGCCGGCGGCGGTCGCTGACCACCGCCGGCCCGTCGGTCAGAGCATCCGCGACGACCAGAGCAGGCTGAGCGCACCGGCGCAGAGCGCCAACAACAAGGCGATCCCCGCGTACCACTGGGTCACCTCGCGCGGCTCGGTGCGGAACCCGATCGAGCTGCCCATGTCCTGGTAGACCTGCTTCAGCTCGCTCACCGACGCCGCCTCGTAGAAGTAGCCCTCGGTGGTCTCGGCAAGGTCGGCGAGCGCCGACCGGTCCACCGGCACCCGCTGCAACTGCCCGCCGATGTCGACCTGACCGGTGTCGGTGCCGAACGCGATGGTGGAGACCGGGACGTTGGCCGCCTGCGCGGCCGCCGCCGCCTCCTCCACCGCGCGCCCGGAGGTGCGGAAGCCGTCGGAGAGCAGCACGATCCGGGCCGGCGGGATGCCCGCCGCCCCGTCGGCCGGCACCGACCGGATCGCCTCCAGACAGGTGAACACCGCCTCGCCGGTCGCGGTCGCCTCGGCCAGCACCAGCCCGTCGATGGCACTGGTCACCGCGTCCCGGTCCTTGCCCGGCGGCACCAGCACGTTGGCCGCCTTGGCGAACGACACCAGGCCCAGGTTGTAGCTCTCCGGCAGCTCGCCGACGAACTGCTTGGCCGCTTCCTGGGCCGCCTCCAGTCGGTTCGGCGCCACGTCGTCGGCCTGCATGGACAACGACACGTCGATGGCGAGCATCACGGTGGCCCGCTCCAGCGGCTCCTTGGTGTCCACCGCGGGCCGGGCCAACGCGGTGGCCAGCACCAGCAGGCAGAGCAGGAACGCGGTCGCCGGGACGTGCCGGCGCCAGCCGAGCCCCTTCGGCGCCACCGTACGCAGCAGGTCCACGTTGGTGAACCGCATCGCGTACGCCCGGCGGTGCAGCTGCCGCCAGACGTAGAACGCGGCAAGCGCGAGCACGGGCAGCACGGCCAGCAGCCACCACGGTTGCATGAAACGGATCATCGTGTCGTCCCCCGGGTGCGGGCGTGCCGCTGCGCGGCCACGAATCGCACCATGTCCAGCAGCCAGTCTCGGTCGGTACGCAGACGTAGGTGGGCCGCGCCGGCGCCGCGCAGGGCGGCGGCGATCGTGGCGCGTTGGGCGGTGGCGGCATCGGCGTAGCGCTGCCGTAGTCGAGGGTCGGCGGTCTGCACCTCGTGCAGCTCGCCGCTCTCCGGGTCGACCACGGGCAGCACACCCACGTCGGGCAGCTCCAGCTCCCGCGGGTCGACCACCTCGATCGCCAACACGTCGTGGCGGACCCGCAGCTTGCGCAACGGCCGGGCCCACTGCTCGGGCGGCGCGAGGAAGTCCGAGACCACCACGGCCACCCCGCGCCGTCGAGGCGGGCGGTTGAGCATCTCGATCAGCGCACCCAGGTCACCACGGCCGGGCCGGATGGTGGTGCCGGCCACGGTACGCAGCAGGCCCTGCGCCTCCTTGCGACCGGAGCGGGCCGGCAGACGGGTGAGCACTCCGGGCCCGGCCGGTTGCGGTGCGCCCCGCCAGCGTCGGGCCGGCACGGGAGCGCCGCCACCGGTGCCGATCACGGCGCCGATCCGGTTGCCACCGCGCACGGTCAGGTGGGTGATGGCAGCCGCCGCGGCGACCACCACCTCCCGCTTGAGCCACTGCCCGGTGCCGAAGTCCAGGCTGGCGGAGAGATCCAGCGCCAGCCAGGTCTCCAGCTCCCGGTCGGCCACCGTACGCCGCACGTGCGGAGTCGTGGTCCGTGCGGTGACCGGCCAGTCCATCCGGCGCACGTCGTCGCCGGGGCGGTACTCCCGGGACTCTCCCGCCTCGCTGCCCGGCCCGGGGAGCAGGCCGGCGTAGTCGCCCTGGAGCAGACCGTCGAGCTTGCGGGTGACCAGCAGTTGAAGCCGGGACAGCACGGCCTCGCTACGGTCGGCGAGGGGGGCGGGACGAGGGGTGGGTGAGGTCACGGGCGCTGCCCGGGCCAGTTGGCGCCCGGCGGCGGCGCGGTCGACGACGGGGTGGCCTGCTGCCGGGGTGCGACCGCCGGCAGGGGGATCGTCGACATCACCCGGTGCACGATGTGGTCGGCGGGCACGTCGTCGGCGAGCGCGTCGTAGCTGAGCACCAACCGGTGCCGCAGGATGTCCGGCGCGATGTCCTGCACGTCCTGCGGCAGCGCGTAGTCACGCCCCCGCAGCAGCGCCAGCGCGCGGGTGGCCCGGACCAGGCCCAGGGAGGCACGCGGGCTGGCACCGTACTGGATCAGTTGGGCGACGTCGGGCATGCCGTGCTCAGCCGGGGCGCGGGTGGCCAACACCAACCGCACCGCGTAGTCGACCAGGGCGTTGTGCACGAAGACCTGGTCCGCCTTGCGTTGCAGGGCGATCAACTCAGGGGTGTCGAAGACGGCGGTCGGCTCCGGCGGGGCCACGCCCATCCGGTAGACGATCTCCCGTTCCTCCGCGTCGGTCGGGTAACCCACCACGATCTTCATGAGGAACCGGTCGCGCTGTGCCTCCGGCAGCGGGTAGACGCCCTCCTGCTCGATCGGGTTCTGGGTGGCCATGACCAGGAACGGGTCGGGCACCCGGTGGCTCTCCCCGCCGATGGACACCTGCCGCTCGCTCATCACCTCCAGCAGCGCGGACTGCACCTTCGCCGGAGCCCGGTTGATCTCGTCGGCGAGCAGGAAGTTGACGAAGACCGGGCCCAGCTCGACGTCGAACTTCTCGCTCGACTGCCGGTAGATCCGGGTGCCCATGATGTCGGCCGGCACCAGGTCCGGAGTGAACTGCACCCGGGCGAAGGACCCGCCGACGACCTTGGCGAGGGTCTCCACCGCCAGCGTCTTGGCGACCCCCGGCACCCCTTCGAGCAGGCAGTGACCGCGGGCGAGCAGCGCGACGAACATCCGCTCCACCATCCGGTCCTGCCCGACGATCACGCGTTTGATCTCGAACAGCGCCTTCTCCAGCAGGCTGGCGTCCTGCGCGGGTGTGGTCACCGGCGCAGGCGTCTGCGGTGCCGCCCCGTTCGGCGTCGGGGCGTCGGGCATGGTCGGCTGGGCCACCGGTCCTCCACAGCATCAATCGGTCGTCGCGGCTGGTGCGGTATCAAGACTCGCATGCCTTGCTGAGTGTCGAGGTGGGGAGAAGCCGATTTTCGCCGCGCCGTCCCCTGCGGCCGAACCGCGCAACGTGGGTGTGCACGGATCGGCCTGCCGCGTGTACGATTCATCCCGTCGCCGGGCGGCTCCCCCCGTGGTCGCCCGGCGCTCAAACTTCCCGTCCCGCCGCCCTAGACTGGCCGGGATGAGCATCCCCTCCCCCGCCGACGAGGCCCTGGTCTGCTCCGCCCGGGGCTGCCGGGCCGGCGCCGTCTGGGCCCTCGAGTGGAACAACCCCCGGCTGCACGACGCCGATCGGCGCAAGACCTGGTTGGCCTGCGCCGAGCACCGGGGCAGCCTCGGCGACTTCCTGGACGCTCGTGGCTTCCTGCGTGCCGTCACTCCGGTGCCCGGATCGCCTACGCTCGACATGTGAGCGGCGACCCACCGGCTTCCACCGGCCCCACCTCCCCTTCCTGGCCGCCCACCCCGGCCTCGGCACCACCCGGCGTCGAACCGCCGCCCGGTGCGTTCCCGGCACCCGGCACGCTCGGCCCGGAGCCCGGCGCGCCCGACGTGTCGTCCCCCGCCCCGCTGCCACCGGGTGCGCTGCCGCCACCTGGTCACCGCCCGGCGCCCGCCGCCGACCAGCGCGCCCCCGACCTGCCCGCACCCGGGCTCCTGCCGCCCGACCCCGGGGCGCTGGCGACGGCCGCGCCCGGTGACCGGGGGCCACTGGAGCCCTGGCCGGACACGGTCAACTGGCAGCCGATCTCCACCGACCTGATCTGGGTGGAGCTGATCCGGCTGGCGATCGTGGTCGCCATCGGGCTGGCGGTGACCGGGGTCGGCTGGGCGCTCAGCGGCCACTGGCTGTTCGGGCTCGCCGTCGCCGTCGTCGTGCTGCTCGGCGTGTGGCGAGCCATCGCGATCGTTCGCGCCGTACGGGCCTGGGGGTACGCCGAGCGGGAGAACGACCTGCTGGTCCGGCACGGGCTCCTGGTGCGGCGGCTCTCCATCGTTCCGTATTCGCGAATGCAGTTCGTCGACGTCAGTGCCGGGCCGTTGGAGCGCGCCTTCGACCTGGCCACCGTGCAGTTGCACACGGCTGCGGCGGCGAGCGACGCGCGGGTGCCCGGGCTGCGGCCGACGGAGGCGTCGCGGCTGCGCGACCGGCTGACCGCACTCGGCGAGGACCGGGCGGAAGGGCTGTGAGCGCGAGGAGTGAGCCGGGCTTGCGAGCCCCGCAGTCGCGAACGAAGGGCGACCCGGTGAACACCCGAGCGGGCGTGCGAGGCGCCGACCCCGGATGTCGAGGGCCGGCCCGATGAGCGATGGCCCCGCCGAGCCGAGCACCGTGCCACCCGCCAGCCCGACACCGCACGAGCCGATGCCACCTGTCGCGTCCGCCGCGTGGCCGGCACCGGCGGGTGGTGGCGAGGGCGAGCCCCGACAGCGACTGCATCCGCTCAGCCCGGTCCTGCACGGCGCGAAGTCACTGGTCGTGGTGATCGCCGGGTTGTCCTGGTCGACGCTGTCCCGGGTGGGCTTCGGCTGGTTCGCCGCCATGGTGGCCGTGCTGGCGCTCGGCGCAACCGTGCTCTCGGTGGTGAGCTGGTACAACACCGGCTACCACGTGGTGGGCCGCGAGCTACGGGTGTACGAGGGGCTGCTCTGGCGGCGTACCCGGGCCATCCCGTTGGAGCGCCTGCAGGCCGTGGAGGTGGTCCGGCCGCTGCTCGCCCAGCTCACCGGCCTGGCCGAGCTGCGGCTGGAGGTGGTCGGTGGCGGCAAGACCGAGGCGCCCCTGGCGTACCTCGGGGTGGCCGACGCGTCCCGGCTGCGCGCCCGGCTGCTGGCACTGGCCGGGCGGGTGGCGCAGGTCCCCACACCGGAGCACGCGGCGTCCGCGGTGGTCCCGGGAGCGCCGGCGCCGACGGTGGCCGCGCAGGGCCGGCCACTGCACGCGGTACGCAACCAGAGCCTGCTGATCAGTCAACTGCTCACGCCGCAGGCGTTCCTGCTCCCGTTCGGTGTGGCGTTCGTCGTGATCCAGTTCCTCACGGCGGGGTCGTGGTCCTTCGTCGCGGTGGCGAGCACACTGACCGCGATGGCCGGCGTGCTGCTGCAACCGGTGCGCCGGGTGCTCGACGACTGGAACTTCCGACTGGCCCGCGACGGCGGCACGTTGCGGGTGCACAACGGCCTGCTGGAGACGCGGTCGCAGACCGTGCCGCTGGCACGGGTGCAGACCGTGCGGGCCACCTGGCCGCTGCTGTGGCGGGTCAACGGCTGGCTGCGGCTGCGCCTGGAGGTGGCCGGGTTCTCCGTCACGGAGGCGGACGACCGCAACCGGCCCGACCGGCTGCTGCCGGTCGGTGACCTGCCGACCGCGACGATGATCGTCGCCGAGGTGCTTCCGGGGGTACGCCTCGACACCCTGACGCTGAGCCCTCCGCCGGCCCGGACCCGGTGGCTGCATCCGCTGGGCCATCGCGCGTTCGGTGCGGGGCTGTTCGACGAGGTGTTCGCCACCCGCTCCGGGCGGCTCAGCCGCCAGCTGGTGATCGTGCCGTACGCCCGGATCCAGAGCGTGCGGGTGGTGCAGGGGCCGATCCAGCGCCGCCTCGGGTTGGCCTCCGTGCACGCGGACACCGCGGGCGGCTCCGGCGCCACGGCACAGGACCGCGACCTGGCCGAAGCCTGGGCCCTGGCCGCCGACCTGAATCTCCGAGCCCACAACGCCCGCCACCCCACCTGACCCCCACCCCACCCCCACCCGCGCCCCGTGCCGCCAACGCTTGTTGATCAAGAGGTTTGCGTCAGGAACCGGTGGCGCGGTGACGCAAACCTCTTGATCAACAGGGGCGAGGGGCCGGGAGCGGGGTGGGGTGGGCGGTTCTAGTGGTCGGCGGGGACCTGGGGGTGGTCGCTGGGGGTGGTCGGTGCGCGGGGTGACGGGGGCGCGCCGGTTGGTTTCTCGGGGCCGGCGAGGTGCTCGGTGGCCTGTTGCGTCCCGGCCTTCGGGTGGCGGGCCCGCCACGCGGCCCAGCCGCGCTCGGCCAGGCCGACCACCAGGAAGGTCAAGCCCACGTACGCCCACCCGACCAGCACGTCGATCACGTAGTGCTCACCCGAGTAGACCAGGGTGAAGGTCATCGCCAGCGGGTACGCGAGCAGCAGCGGCCACCAACGGCGGCGGGTGCTGGTGAGGAAGAACAGCACGACGAACAGCGCCCACGCGGTGTGCAGCGACGGCATCGCGGCGACCGGGTTGGAGGCGATCTGGCCGGCGTTGAGGACGTTGCCGGCACCGTGCATGCCGAACGCCTTCCAGCCCCGGGTGGAGATCCGGGCGACCTCGGTGAGCAGCCCGTTCTGGGCGGCCCACCAGGGCGGGGCGGCCGGGTAGACGAAGTAGGTGACCAACCCGGCGGCGCAGAGGAAGCCCCACCGCCGCATGTACGCGGCCCAGCGGTGCCGGTCGCGTAGCCAGAGCACGGCGGCGGCGGCGAGTGCCACCACGAAGTGGGAGAAGTACACCCAGCTCGCCGCGACGTCCCACCAGTGCACCTGCGGGTGGTAGAGGTGCTGCTGCAACCAGACGGTGGGCACCTCCCCGCCGGTGGCCCACCCGAACATGAACCGGTCGGCGACGATCAACTCCATCGCGTGCGGGGTGGCCCCGTTGTCGGCGAACCCGCGCGAGAGGTTGTAGATCACGAACAGCAGCACCACCGGCACCCAGTCCCGGGCGAAGCGCAGGTGACTGCGCCACGGCCGTTCGCTGTTCCAGGCGATGGTCGCCAGCCAGATCCAGACGAAGGCGTACGCCGGGTCGGTGGGCAGCCCGATGGCCAGCCACGCGGCGACGAAGGCGACCGCCCAGACGGTCATGGCGACGACGCGCCGACGACCCCCGTCCGGGGACGCGGGCGGGTCGGTCCGGGCGGGGGGCTGGGGGTCAGTCACGACGGCCATCGCCGTCAAGGTTAACGACGGGGACGGCATCGACCGACGGGGACCACCCGTTGGTGGTGGGGGTGGTCGCGCTGGGATCGTCGGGCGCGTGCTCAACGCGTCCAGCGAGCACCTAGGCTGACGACCATGCAGGAGCAGCCCGAGCCGGCCTTCGCGCCGGGTCTGACCGCCCAGGTCGAGTTGACCGTCACCGACGCGGACACCGCCCAGGCGGTGGGTTCGGGGGACGTACCGGTGCTGGGCACTCCCCGGGTGCTCGCGCTCGCCGAGGCGGCCACCGTCGCGGCGACGGCGACCGGGATGCCTCCCGGGTCGACGACCGTGGGCACCCGCATCGAGTTGGAGCACCTGGCGCCGACCGTGGTCGGCCGGACGGTTCGGGCGCAGGCACTGCTGGCGGCCGTCGACGGTCGTCGGCTGTCGTTCGAGGTCACGGTCAGCGACGGTGACCAGACGGTGGCCCGGGGTCGGGTCGACCGGATCATGGTGGATCGGCAACGCTTCGTCGACCGCGCCGGGCGCGCGTCGTGAACGTCGGTTTCGTCGAGGTCGCCGACCGGGTGCACGTGCTGCGCGAGCCGCTGCTGCGGGTCAACGTCACGCTGGTCGTGGGCGATGACGAGGCCCTGCTGGTGGACACGCTCTCGTCGGCCGCGCAGGCCGCCGACCTGGCCGCCGCGGTCCGGGCGGTCACCGACCGGCCGTTGACGCTCGTCAACACCCACCACCACTACGACCACTGCTTCGGCAACGCCGTCCTGGCCGGCGAACCACCCCGTCCGGTGTACGCGCACGAGCTGGCCGCCGCGGCCCTGCGCGACGACCCGGAGCGGCTGCGCCGGGAGGCGTACGAGGAGGTGCGGGCGGAGCACCCGGCCCTCGCCGCCGAGCTGGCCGACACTCCGCTGCTCGCCCCGACGCACACCGTGCAGACGGAGACGACGTTGGACCTGGGCGGCCGGCGGGTGCTGCTGCGGCACCCGGGTCGGGGGCACACCGACGCCGACCTGGTGGTGCACGTGCCGGACGCCGACGTGCTGGTGGCCGGGGACCTCGTGGAGCAGAGCGGCCCGCCCGCCTTCGAGGACTCGTACCCCCTGCGGTGGCCGGACGCGGTCGCGGACCTGTTGCGGCTGGCCACCGCGCGCACGGTGGTGGTGCCGGGTCACGGTGATCCGGTGGACGTCGACTTCGTCCGCGCCCAACACGCCGAGCTGGCCAGGTTGGCCTGGCTGATCCGGGCGGCGCACACCGGCAGCGCGCCGCCGGAGCGGGTGGCCGCCGAGGGGCCCTTCGGTGCGCGCGCCGCCCTGATCGCCGCCCGGCGCGGCTATCTGGAACTCGACGGCGAGGGCTGACCCTCGTCCCGCCCCGAGCGGCGGCGCGCCCCAACTCAGTCGTGCCTTCCGAAGCGACGTTGCACGTCGGCGCGCGTGGGCATGGCGGTGGCACCACCCGGGGACTCACAGACCAGGCCGGCGACCCGCAGCGCGAACGCGACCCGCTCGACCCACCCGTCCGGGGTCCCCGGCTCCCCGCCGACCAGCAGATCGGCGATCAGCGCGGCCATCACCGAGTCACCGGCGCCGGTGGCGTCGATCGCGTCGACCTTCGGGGCGGGCACCCGGACCGGGTCGCCGTCGGCGGCAGCCAGCACCGCACCGGCCGCGCCGATCGTCACCACCACCGTCGCGGCGCCCAACTCGCGCAGGTACGCCGCGACCCCCTCGACCGGTTCACCCGGATAGAGCAGTCCGGCGTCGGCGGCGCTCAGCTTGACCAGGTGCGCGCCGGCGGCGAACTCGGCCACCACCTCGCGCAGCCCTTCCAGCGCGGCCGGCCCGTTCAGCAGCCGGGGACGCACGTTCGGGTCGAAGACCCGCAGACCGGTGGCGAGCGACCAGGCGCGTCGGGCGGCGGCGAGCGTGCCGGGATGCAGCAGCACGATCGAGCCGCAGTAGAGCACGTCCGCGCCCTCGGTCAGGGCGAGATCCAGGTCGTCGGGGCCGAGCAGCCCGTAGGAGGCCGGTTCGCCGTAGAAGCGGAAGTCCGGTTCCGGGCCGTCGTACGTCACCACCGCGAGGGTGGTCGGTGCCGGTACCGTGACCGCACCGGCCACCCCGACGTCGACCGAGCTCAGGAAGGCGCGGATCCGGCCGCCCAGCACGTCGTCGCCGAGCGAGCCGACGAACTGCGCCGCGCCCCCGAGTCGGGCCACGCCGACGGCGACGTTGAGCGGCCCGCCGCCGATCGCCTGCCGGTAGACCCGCTCACCGTCGCGCTCGGTGTCGAGCAGGTCGACGAGCGCCTCGCCGAGCACCACCGCGTATCCCATGCCGGTCCTCTCGTCCTCGCCAACCACCGCCGACCGTCGTACGCCGAACCGATCGCCGTGGCACCAGGCTGGCACAGTGGGCCGCTCGGCGGGCGGCGAAGGCGCCGCATCCGCTACCCCGGCTGGTGGATCGGCCCGTCCAGCGCCGCCAGTGGACGGCCGGTGCCGCCCCAGCGGGCCGCGACGATCTGCGCGGCCACGCTCACCGCGGTCTCCTCCGGGGTACGCCCACCGAGGTCCAGCCCGATCGGGGAGGCGAGCCGGGCGAGCTGCGCCGCGCTGAGCCCCGCCTCACGCAGCAGCTTGAGCCGATCGTCGTGGGTGCGTCGCGAGCCCATCGCGCCGACGTACGCCAGCGGGTGGCGCAGCGCCAACTCCAGCAACGGCACGTCGAACCTCGGGTCGTGGGTGAGTACGCACACCACCGTCCGCTCGTCGACCCGATGGGCGTCCACCTCCGTCCGGAGGTAGCGGTGCGGCCACTGCACCACCACCTCGTCCGCCTCGGGGAAGCGTCGCGCGGTGGTGAAGACCGGCCGGGCGTCGCAGACGGTGACCCGGTAGCCGAGGAACACGCCGATCCGGGCCACGGCGGCGGCGAAGTCGATGGCCCCGAAGACGATCATCCGGGGCGGGGTGGCGTACACGGTCACGAAGAGGCTGACGCCGCAGCCGCGGCGCTGCCCGTGGTATCCGTACCGGAGCATTCCACTGTGCCCGGCGGCGAGCAGCCCGAGGGCGTCGGCGGCGGTGGCGGCGTCAAGTCGGTCGTCGCCGAGGGAGCCGGTCACCCGCTGGCCGGTCACCACGAGCCGCCGACCCAGCCGCCCGGCCGGGTCGGCCGGCACCGGGCCCGGCGGGTCAGCGGCATCCGCCGCCACGCAGGTGACCACCGCCGCCGGCTCGCCGCGTCCGCGAGCGGCGGCGACCGCGTCCAGCCCGGCCAGGGCGTGGGCGTCGACGCGCTCCACGAACACGTCGAGGATGCCGCCACAGGTCAGGCCCACGCTGTACGCGTCGTCGTCGCTGATCCCGTAGCGGGTCAGCTCGGGTACGCCGGTGTCGAGCACGCGGCGGGCCCGTTCGTAGAGGTCCGCCTCGACGCAGCCGCCGGAGACACTGCCGGTGACCGTGCCGTCGGCCGCCACCATCATCGTCGCGCCGGGTGGTTGCGGGGCGGAGTGCCAGGTGGCCACGACGGTGGCGAGGGCGACGGGCGCGCCGGCGCGACAACGGCGGTGCGCCTCGTCGAACACGTCCGGCACCGACCGCCACCTCTCGATTCCCCTGTCCCTAGGCAGGATATGGCGTTCATCGGCGGCCGGGGCGTCATTTGACGCATCGAGGAACGACTATTGCGCTCGGGTCGCGCGGCATGGTGGGATGACGCGTACCGGGCGGTGCGAGGGCTGCCGTGCCGCCGGTTGCCGGGTTCGTTTGGCGCGAGGGCACCGGTCCAGGGCTGGACCGACGATGGCGCGTGTCCACCGGCTGATTCTCCGCCGGGCACGTCGCCGTGATCGTCGCACCGCTCACCGCAGCGGGGCGATCAGGCCACATCCCACCCGATTGCGGCGAGGCGGCTCAGGCAGCGCGCCTCGCGAGTCAGGAGAACCCGTGAATCGTTCCCGTACGGCCGCGTTGCTCACCGCGGCCGTGACCCTCGCGCTGGGCGCTGTCGCCCTGGCGTCCAATCCGGAGCCGGCCGCCGCGCACGGCGCGGCGATGACGCCGGGCAGCCGCACCTACCTGTGCTGGCAGGACGGCCGCAGCCAGACCGGTGAGATCAGGCCGAACAACCCCGCGTGCTCCGCCGCCGTAGCGCAGAGCGGGGCGAACTCGCTGTACAACTGGTTCAGCGTGCTGCGCTCCGACGCGGGCGGCCGGACCACCGGCTTCATCCCGGACGGACAACTGTGCAGCGGCGGCGCAACCGGTTTCCGCGGTTACGACCTGCCCCGCACCGACTGGCCGCTGACCCACCTGACCGCCGGGGCGCGGTTGGACTTCAAGTACAGCAACTGGGCGCACCACCCGGGCACGTTCTACTTCTACGTGACGAAGAACAGCTGGAGCCCGACCCGGGCGCTGGCCTGGAGTGACCTGGAGGAGCCGTTCCTGACGGTGACCAACCCGCCGCAGCGCGGCTCGGTCGGCAGCAACGACGGGCACTACTACTTCAGTGGCAACCTGCCGTCGGGCAAGAGTGGCCGGCACATCATCTACTCCCGCTGGGTCCGCTCGGACTCGCAGGAGAACTTCTTCGGCTGCTCCGACGTGACCTTCGACGGCGGCAACGGCCAGGTCACCGGCGTGGGTCCGGGTGGCACGCCGACCGACCCGCCGACCGACCCGACCGATCCGCCGACCGACCCGACGGATCCGCCGACCGACCCGACCACCCCACCGCCGTCCGGCGGTGACTGCATGGCCGCCTACAAGGTGTCCAGCGCCTGGCAGGGCGGTTTCCAGGGCGAGGTCACGATCATGAACCACGGCAGTACGCCGTTCTCCGGTTGGACCGCGAGCTGGACCTGGCCCAACGGGCAGGCGATCAGTCAGATCTGGGGTGCCACCCAGACGTCGTCCGGCTCGTCGGTGACGGCGACAAATGTCGGCTACAACGGCACAGTCGCACCGAACGGCACCACAACGTTCGGCTTCCTGGCCAGTAGTTCAGGAACCAACGGACTCCCCACGGTCACCTGCGCCCGCCGCTGACCACCACCCTGAAATGATCAAGAGGTTTGCGTCACCGGAACCGCTCCGGATGACGCAAACCTCTTGATCAATAGGGTGAGGCAGGGTCAGCGGACCATGGAGCCGACCACCGGCTTCGTGAGCAGCGCGGACTGGTTGCGCTGGATACCCGGGTCGAGGGTCTTGGCCACGAAGATCGCGTGCCAGATGCAGAAGATCAACACCGTCCACACCTTGCGGGAGTGGTCGGCCTCCTCCCGCTTGTGCTCGTCGAGCAGCCGCAGCGCGTACGACAGGTCGAGCAGGTCACCCGCGCCCGAGGTGCTCAGCACGTGCCGGGCCCACTCGTACATCTCGCCGCGCAGCCAGACCCGGGTGGGGGTCGGGAAGCCCAGCTTCTTGCGGTTGACGATCGCCGGCGGCACGACACCCTGCAACGCCTGACGCATCGCGTACTTGGTGGCGTCGGAGCGCGGCGGCAGCTTCAGGTCGACCGGGATCTTCGCCGCGACGTCGAAGACCTCGCGGTCGAGGAACGGCACCCGCACCTCCAGCGAGTGCGACATCGAGATCCGGTCGGCCTTGACCAGGATGTCGCCGCGCAGCCAGGTGTAGAGGTCGACGTACTGCATCTTGGTGACGTCGTCCAGCTCGGTGCACTCGGCGTAGATCGGGGCGGTGACGTCGGTGTAGCGCACCGAGGGGTCGTAGCGCCGCATCAGCTGCTGCTTCTCCTCCTCGGTGAACATCCGCGCGTTGCCGTAGTAACGCTCCTCGATCGGGGTGGTGCCGCGCTCCAGGAAGCTCTTGCCCTTGACCCCCTGCGGGATCGCCTTGGAGACCGCGCGCAGCCCCTTCTGCACACCGCCGGGCAGACCGTTGACGGTGCCCAGCGACAGCGGCTCCCGGTAGATCGTGTAGCCGCCGAAGAACTCGTCCGCACCCTCACCGGAGAGCACCACCGTGACGTGCTCGGCGGCCTTCTTCGCCACGAAGTACAGCGGCACCAGCGCCGGGTCGGCCACCGGGTCGTCCAGGTGCCAGACGATCTTCGGCAACGCGTCGATCATGTCCTGCGGACCGATCTTGGTGGGGATCGTCGTGACGTCGAGGTGCCGGGCCGACTCCTGCGCGACGTCGATCTCCGAGTAACCCGGCACGTCGTAGCCGACGGTGAAGGTCAGGATGTTCGGGTTGAACTCGCGAGCGAGCGCCACCACCGCTGTGGAGTCGATGCCACTGGACAGGAACGAGCCGACCGGCACGTCGGAGCGCATGTGCATGCGCACGCTCTCCCGCAGCGTCTCCCGGATCTCGTGGTACAGCTTCTGCTCGTCGTCGACCGGCGCGGGCCGGAACACCGGCCGGTACCACCGGCGTACGTCGATCCGCCCGCCCGGGGTCCAGTTCAGGTACTCCCCCGAACCGATCCGGCTGATGCCCTTGTGCAGGGTGCCCGGCTCGGGGACGTACTGAAGGGTCAGGTAGTGGCTCAGGTTCGCCGTGTCGACACCCGCGTCGCCCTGGTAGTTGCTGTGCGCGAACGGCAGCAACGCCTTCTTCTCCGACGCCAGGTAGAGACCGTCGGCGGTCTCCAGGTAGTGCATCGGCTTGATGCCGAAGTAGTCGCGGGCACCGAAGGCGCGCCGCTCCTGCCGGTCCCAGATGACGAAGGCGAACATGCCCCGCAGCCGGGTGAGCACCTGCTCGCCCCAGAAGTGGTAGCCCGCCACGATCACCTCGCCGTCACCGGCCGTGGCGAACTGCGCGCCGAAGTTCCTGATCAACTCCTCGCGCAGCTCGATGTAGTTGTAGATCTCACCGTTGAAGGTGAGCAGGTAACGACCGTTCGCGTAGGGCAGTGGCTCGTGGCTCGACGCGACGTCGATGATGGCCAGCCGCTTGTGGGCGAACACGCCGTCCGCGTACCGGCCGGAAGCGTCGCCGACCACCTCGACCCCGGTCTCGTCGGGGCCGCGGTGGTGCAGGCATTCCAACGCTCCGGCGATGTGGTCGCGATGCGCGGCGGCGTTGCCGTTCGCGCTGAAGAAGGCCAGAAGTCCGCACATGGTGGCCATCTTTCCACGCGCGCTGTCGGCCCTTGCAGCCGTCCGTCGATCCACCCGACTCGCAGGGGGCGTTACCGCCAACCGGACGCGCGGTACCGTCGGGACCAGCAACGAAGCGGAGGGAGCGGCGCAATGACCGAGGGACAGACCGACGGTACGCCGACGGACGGTACGGAATCGCACGATCCGGACTTCCCGGAGGCGTTCCTGTCCTTCATGCGGCAGGGCTGGAGCGACACCGCGCTCCCCGTGACGCCCCGCCCGGAGACGCCCAACTACGCCAAGCGGCGGGCGGCCCTCTCGGCGGCCTTCCCCGGCGAGACGCTGGTGATCCCCACCGGCACCGAGAAGGTGCGGGCCAACGACACCGACTACCCGTTCCGGCCGGGCAGCGACTTCGCCTACCTGACCGGCGACCACGACGCGGACAGCGTGCTCGTGCTGCGCCCGAACGGCTCAGGACACGACGCGACGCTGTACATGCGGCCCCGGTCGTCCCGGGAGACCGACGAGTTCTTCCGCAGCCGCAACGGCGAGCTGTGGGTGGGCCGGCGGCACACGCTCGCCGAGAAGTCGACCGAGCTGGGCCTGCCCACCGCCGACCTGACCGGCCTGGAGGCGACGCTCGCCGACCTGGCGCCGGGGCGTACCCGGGTGCTGCGCGGTTTCGACGCCCAGGTGGACGCGGCCGTCCGCCCCTACGACGGCCCGCGCGCCGAGGGCCAGCCGGCCCGCGACCGGGAGCTGGCGATCGCCATCTCGGAGATGAAGCTGGTCAAGGACGAGTGGGAGATCAGCCAGCTCCAGGACGCGATCGACGCCACCGTCCGCGGCTTCGAGGACGTGGCCCGGATCCTTCCGGCGGACCGGGCGGTCTCGGAGCGGCTCCTGGAAGGTGTCTTCGCGCTGCGGGCCCGCCACGACGGCAACGACGTCGGGTACGGCTCGATCGTCGGCGCCGGCGAACACGCCACGATCCTGCACTGGGTGCACAACCACGGCGCCACCCGACCGGGTGACCTGCTGCTGATGGACATGGGGGTCGAGGGCCGCAACCTCTACACCGCCGACGTCACCCGGGTGCTGCCGGTGAGCGGCCGGTTCACCGCCCTGCAACGCCAGGTCCACGACATCGTGTACGCCTCGCAGCAGGCCGGCATCGAGGCCATCCGCCCCGGCGTGAAGTTCAAGGACGTCCACCTGACCTGCATGCGGGTCCTCGCCGAAGGGCTGTCTGACCTGGGTCTGCTGCCGGTGAGCGTGGACGAGGCGATGGACGAGAAGTCGACCGTCTACCGGCGGTGGACGCTGCACGGGTTCGGTCACATGCTCGGCATCGACGTGCACGACTGCTCGAATGCCCGCAAGGAGACGTACCGCGACGGTGCGCTGGGCGAGGGCTACGTGCTCACCGTCGAGCCGGGGCTGTACTTCCAGCCCGAGGACGAGCTGGTCCCCGCCGAACTGCGCGGCGTCGGCATCCGGATCGAGGACGACGTGCTGGTCACCGCGACCGGCGCGGCGAACCTCTCGGCCGGGTTGCCGCGCACCTCCGACGAGGTCGAGACCTGGCTGGCCGAGCAGCGCGAGGCGGGCCCCCGCCTGCCCGGCTAGGGCGCGTTTCACAAGGCGGTCGAGCCGAGGTGGAGTCCGGACGGCGATCCGGCAAGGCGCGGTCTCGTCCGGATACCGGTGTCGTATCCGGACGAAACCGCAACGCCGCCGTCGCCATCCGGGCCCGCCGCAGGCCGGCCCTGCCGCAGAGCCCGCCGCCGTCGCCCTGCCGCAGGCCCCGCCGCCGTCGCCCTGCCGCAGGCCCCGCCGCCGTCGCCCTCCGCAGGCCCCGCCGCCGTCGCCCTGCCGCAGGCCCCGCCGCAGGCCGGCCCTGCCGCGATGTCACAGCGTCCGACCTCGCCAATCTGTGGCCCAGCCCGGCCGACCCCCGCCATCCACGGTCCAGTGCGCTCCGGCGCAGGCACTGAGGGCTGGCGACCACGGCTCAGCCCGTGATCCACTCGGTTTCCTTGAAGTCGCGCTATCCCCGCCGCTCGGATACCGCGCTATTCAGGAAACCGAGTCGATCACGCTTGGAGGGCGAGCACCGTTCGGCATCCGAACACCCGACGGCCGCACTCGCGCACCGGCACCGGCACCGGCACCGGCACCGACACCGACACCGACACCGACACCGACGACTGCACACCACTCCCGCTCCTCCCGCCGGATCGACCCGCACACCAGCGCCGTCGACCAGACACCGAGGCACCCGACCCACACCAGCACCGTCGACCCAGACACCGACGCAGCCGACCCACACCAGCACCGTCGACCAGGCACCGGCGCAGCCGACCCACATCAGCACCGTCGACCAGACACCGGCACTGACTTCCGTACGGCGGCGGTAGTCCCCGGCCGGGTGGCGGCGACGTTTCGACTTGCCCAGCGGCGTCGTCCGTCGGTGTTTGTGCTGCTCGGGCCCTTCCTGCCGGCTCGGACCGGTTGCCCGCGCTCGCCTGGCCTGCGTCTAATGCGTGGTTATTTCGGATCCGTCCGCATCGCGAAGATGGTTCTCATACGGTGGGGATCAGAGGCTACAACCCATTTGTAGCTGGTCGTGGCGCCCCAGGCGGTGCGACCCCGTCTGGTAGCAGGAAAGGGCGGAAGGCTCTGATGTCCAACGACGTAACGAGTACCGACGGCGGGGCCTCGACAGCTCCGCCGACACGACGACGGCGGGCGCTCTGGGTCGCTGGCGTTGCCGGGCTGACCGGCGTGGTCGGGCTGGCAGCCCTCGGCGGCGTGGCCGCCCGGAACGACAAGCCCAAATCCGACCAGGTCTCGGACGCGCAGCCGTCGACCAACCGGGAGAACGTCAGCGACGCCGGCGGTGCGGACAAGGGTGGCGCGAAGACCGGCGGCCGGGACGACGAGTGGAGCGGCGACGACTGGAGCGGCTTCGACGACCGGTCCGGCAAGGACGACAAGCGCAACGAGAAGGACCGCACCAAGCAGATCCCGTGCGACACCGACAAGCTGATCCAGGCCATCACGTTCGCGAACAACGACGACGGCGGCGTACTGGAGCTGGCGAAGGGCTGCACCTACACCCTGACCCGCAACCAGGACGGCAACGGCCTACCGGTAATCACCCAGCCCATCACCCTCAAGGGTGAGCACACCACCATCGGCCGTGAGTCCACCGCGGACTACTTCCGCATCCTCAATGTCGGCCCCGGCGGGCACCTCACCCTCAAGGGCCTGAGCATCAAGGGTGGGCAGACCCTTCAGGCCGCGATGACCGCCGACCCGGCGACGGTCTGGGCACCGTACTCCGCCCTGGCCCGGTCGACGGCGGCCAGCCCGGCAGCCAAGCCAGCAGCGGAAGCGGCAGCCAAGCCAGCGGCAGCGGCAGCGGCAGCGGCAGCGGCCAAGCCAGCTGCAGCCAAGGCCACAGCAGCCAAGCCAGCGGCGACAGCCAAGGCCGCAGCAGCCAAACCGGCGACAGCGGCCAAGCCAGCGGCAGCAGCCAAGCCAGCGGCGACAGCCAAGACCGCAGCAGCCAAACCGGCGGCAGCAGCCAAGCCAACGGCGACAGCCAAGGCAGCGCCGGTAGCCGCGGCGGCCAAGCCGGCAGCGGCCGGGCCGGCGGTGACGCCGCTGGTCGAGCAGCCTGGGTTCAACGACGGTGCCGGGGTGCTGGTGCAGCCCGGTGGTCGCGCGGAGATCCTGGACAGCGAGTTGCTCTACAACCAGTCTGGCGGCAACGGCGGCGGGCTGGCCAACTTCGGCAGTACCAGGCTGAGCAAGACGACGGTGGCGCACAACACCGCCTTCTTCTTCGGCGGCGGCATCTTCAATGCCGGCGTACTCCAGGTCGACGAGTCGAAGGTGAAGGACAACACCGGGATCATCGGCGGCGGCGGCATCTCCAACGGCGCGGCCGAGATCTTCACCGAGGACGTCGACGGCGGCTCGGTCTGGGTCTACAAGAGCGAGGTCACCGACAACGAGACGCTCGGCTTCGGCGGTGGCGTCCTGGATGTCGGGGGCACCACGACCCTGCACGAGACGAAGGTCAGTGACAACACCGCGGTCATCGACGGTGGTGGCGTCGCGGTGGCCGACAGCCAGCTCACGCTCAAGCACGCGACGGTGGTCAAGAACAGCGCCGCTCGCGACGGTGGCGGCCTGGCGGTGACCTTCGACAGCGTCGCGACGGTCGAGAACAGCAGGATCAACGACAACACCGCGGGCTTCTCCGGCGCCGGCCTGTTCAACGATGACAGCGTCACCACGCTGCGCGACAGCGAGGTGGTGGGCAACCGGGCCGTCGGTCCGTTCGGCCGCGGCGGCGGCATCGTCAACACCGAGGGGAGCGAGGTCACGCTTCACCGGACGAAGGTGGCGCACAACTTCTCCACCCTCGAACCGGGAGGCATCTTCAACAGCCTCGGCGGCACCGTGACGCTGGACGACGAGTCCGCCGTCACTGCGAACCGCCCGACCAACTGCTTCAACGTCTTGGACTGCTTCGCCTGATCGGGTGGGGCCGAACCACATAGAGGGTGCGCCTCTTCGAGCCTGAACGGCTCGGAGGGGCGTACCCATTTGGGCAGGTCAGGCGCGTGCAGGCCGGCTTTGGTGGCCGCGTGCCAGTCCAGGCCCCGCTGGGGAAACATGAACCGAATGTGGGCTTATCTCGGATAAGCCCGCGAGGCGAGGAACATTCTCATACGGTGGTTTTGGGAGCTACAACCGATTTGTAGCAGGGGACGCCCGTCTGACGGCGGCGACCCTGTCTGGTACGAGGAGAGGGCAGAGAGCTCCGATGTCCAACTACCTAACGAACAACGAAGCCTCCGGGCGGGCGACGGCCAAGCGCCGCCGCAAGCTCTGGCTCGCCAGTGGCGTGGCCGGTTTGACGGGCGTGATCAGTCTCGCGGCGGTGGGCGTCGCGGGCAGCGCCGGAGCGGTCGGCCTGAACTGGAACACCGCGCAGGTCAGCAAGGATGGCGACCAGCGGGGTGACGAGGCGCGCGACTGGGACAAGAACGAGGACCGGGACAAGGACAAGGACAAGGACCGGGACAAGGACAAGGACCACGAGCGCGGGAAGGAGGTGCCCTGCGACACCGACAAGCTGATCCAGGCGATCGTCTTCGCGAACAGCAAGCACGGCGGTGTGCTGGAGCTGGCCAAGGGCTGCACCTACAACCTGACCCGCAACGACTACGAGGGCAACGGTCTGCCGGTGATCACCGAGCGGATCACGCTCAAGGGCGAGCACACCACGATCGCCCGGGACGCCACGGCGGACTACTTCCGGATCCTCAACGTCGGCAGCGGTGGGCACCTCACCATCAAGGGCCTGACCATCAAGGGTGGCCAGACCCTCGAACTGTTCAACGGTGTCGAGCCGGCGGCCGTCTGGGCGTCCTACTCGGACTCCGAGGCGATCGCGGCGCAGGTGAAGGCGGGCGTCCCGCTCGACCAGGCGCTCACCGCCCGGCAGGCCAACCCGAAGGCGGGCCTGACGGCCGCTCCGAAGGTCACGGCCAAGGCCGCGCCGACCGCCAAGGAGGGCGTCGTCACGCCGCTCGTCGAGTACCCGGAGTCCACCGACGGCGCCGGCATCCTGGTTCAGCCGGGTGGCACCGCCGAGATCCTGGAGTCCGAGGTCGTCCTGAACCAGTCGGGCGGCAACGGTGGTGGTGTGGCCAACTTCGGCACCACCAAGATCTGGCACAGCACCGTCACCCGTAACACCGCCTTCTTCTTCGGTGGCGGCGTGTTCAACGCCGGCCTGCTCAAGGTCGAGGAGTCGAAGATCAAGGACAACACGGCCATCATCGGTGGTGGCGGTATCTCGAACGGCGCCGCTCGGATCTTCGCCGACGACGTCGACGGCGGAACGGTCGAGCTCAAGAAGGCCGAGATCACCGACAACGAGACGCTGGGCTTCGGCGGTGGCTACCTCGACATCGAGGGCAACACCACGGCGTACGAGACCAAGTTCGTCTCGAACACCGCGGTTCTCGCCGGTGGTGGTATCGCCGCGGCAGACAGCCAGCTGAACCTGCACCACGTGACGGTTGAGAAGAACAGCACCGCCGGTGTCGGTGGCGGTGTGGCCATCGCCTTCGACAGCGTGGCCACGTTCGAGAAGAGCAGCATCAAGGACAACACCGCCGGCTTCTTCGGCGGCGGGCTCTTCAACGCCTTCAGCGTCACCACGCTGCGCGACAGCGAGGTCGTCGGCAACCGGGCCATCGGCCCGATCGGGGTCGGCGGCGGCATCTTCAACATCTTCGGCGAGGTCAACCTGTCGAAGACGAAGGTCGCCCACAACTTCTCCACCTTCGCTCCGGGCGGTGTCTTCAGCTTCTTCGGGGAGGTGAACGTGGACGACAAGTCCGCGATCACCGCGAACCGCCCGACGAACTGCCTGGCCATCCCGGGCGGCACCGTCGAGAACTGCTTCGCCTGACCGGTGACGTGCGGCCGGTGACGGCGGCACGATGACCGAAACGGGACCGGCCCCCTTCCGCACCACGCGGAAGGGGGCCGGTTCACGTCACTGCTTCTGGACGAACACCGCCACGCTGCGCGCCGGCACGGTGAACGTCCCGGCGGCCCGGTCGAACGAGGCCGTACGCAGCACCGGGTCGGCCGAGTCGACCAGCACCGGGTGCAGTGCCACGTCCGCCCCGCGCAGACCGGTCAGCGTCTGCGTGGCCGTCTTCGGGGTGGCGTTGAAGACGACGGTCACCGACGTCCACTGCCCGCCCAGCCCGCGAGCGTCCAGCGTCATGGTCAGCACGCCCGGCGTCTCCTGCGCCCCGGACAGCGGGAACGCCACCCGCCGCTGCACCTGCTCGGCGGTGGCCAGCCCGAACACCGGCGACGACGCCCGGATGCGCAGCAGCTCGGCGTACCGGGCGTCGGTGGTGTTGATCGCCGCGCAGTCGGGCACCAGCGCCGGGTCCGCGAGCAGCGGCTTCGCGTACGGCCACTTGTCCTCGTTGTCCTGCGCGGGCGGCAGGCCGGCGCCGAATCCGTTGCCCCGTTCGCAGCCCCACCGGATCTGGTTGAACCAGTCACCGGAGTTGTAGGAGTTGCGGTCCAGCGATTTCGACCGCAACCGTTCGGTGCCTGCGGTGACGAACCCGGTGCCCTGACCCAGCACCACTGCGCCGAGCGCCAGCACCTGCATCCGGGAGCGGTCCGCCGCCGAGGTGGCCTGCGGCAGTTTGTACGCCAGCGCGTCGTACAGGATCTCGTTGTCGTGGGCGTCGACGTAGGTGACGGCCTCCCCCGGCGCGGCGGTGTAGCCGGCCGGGGAGCCGTTGTAGTCCACCTGCTCCCCGGTGACCTGCCGTCCGGTGGTGTCGGTGAAGCGGTACCCGCGCAGGTTGCCGACCAGACCCACCTTGATCAGGTCGTGGGCGCGCAGCAGGCGCGCCTTCTGCTCGGCCGCCGATCCGTTGACCTCGTCGCCGTTCGGGTCGGTGTAGAGCCCGGACGCGAAGCCCTGGGCCCGGGGGTTGGGGTCGAACGGTCCGCCGCCGCGCACCGCGTCGCGCAGCCGGTCGTTGAAGGTGCCGATGCCGGTGCCGGCCATGTTGGCCTGGGTGGCCTGGACGAAACGGGCGTCGCCCGCGACCTCGCCGAAGTTCCAGCCCTCGCCGTAGAGCATGATCGCCTTGCCGTCGACACCGTCGCGGGCGACGGTCAGCCGGTCCAGGGCTCGGCGTACGGCCAGGATGTTCGCCTTCGGGTGGTGACCCATCAGGTCGAACCGGAAACCGTCCACCTTGTACTGCTTCGCCCAGGTGACCAGCGAGTCGACGACCAGCTTGCCCATCATGGCGTGCTCGGGCGCGGTGTTGGCGCAGCAGGTGGAGTTGGCCACCGTCCCGTCCTCCAACAACCGGTGGTAGTAGCCGGGCACCACCTGGTCGAGCACCGACCTGTCGTCGACGCCGGCAGCCGAGGTGTGGTTGTAGACCACGTCCATGACCACCCGGAGCCCGGCGTCGTTCACCCCGGCGACCATCCGCCGGAACTCGGTGGTCCGCGCCGCGCCGGCCGGGTCGACGGCGTAGCCGCCCTCGGGCACGGTGTAGTGCAGTGGGTCGTACCCCCAGTTGTAGCCGTCGGTTTCGGCGACCGCCGCCACGCACTTCTGCTGCTCCGCGGAGTCCGGCGGGAGCGCCGCCAGGTCGCAGGCGGGCTGACGCTGGTCGGCCCGCTTCTCCGGGATCGTCGCGAAGTCGAACGCCGGCAGCAGGTGCAGATGGGTGACACCGGCGTCACCGAGGGCGCGCAGGTGGGTCATCCCCGCGGTCTTCGGGTCGGTGAAGGCGAGGAACGTGCCCCGCCGCTCGGCCGGCACGGTCTCGTCGGCGATGGAGAAGTCCCGCACCGACAGTTCGGAGATCTGCGCCTTCGCCGGTGGCACCGGCGAAGGTTTGCGCAGCGTCCGCCAACCCGCCGGGGCCAGTGCCGCGTCGTTCAGGTCGACCAGCAGGCTGTGCGTGGAGTCCGCGGCGAGGGCCACCGAGTACGGGTCGGTCACCGACGCGGTGACCATCTTCTGCGCCGCCGGCTGCCACGCCCGCACCTGGTACCGGTAGTACCTGCCGGTCCAGCTGTGGTCGCCGCGCGCCGACCAGACGCCGGTGCGGTCGTCGCGGCGCATCGGCACGGCCCTCGGCGCGGCGGTCGGCGAGTCGAACAACTGCAACGTCACCGTCCGCGCGGTCGGCGCCCACACCGCGAGGCTCGGCGTCCGACCGGCGAAGGTCGGCCCGAGGGTGGCCTGGGTGGCGCGGGAGTACACGTCGTCGAGCACGCCGGGGATCTGCACGCCGGTCGCCGCGAGCAGGGCGCCCGCCGCGTCGCGCTCGGTCACCAGCACCTGCCCCCGCAGCGCCGCCGGGACCTTGGCCAGGTCGCCCCGGTCCAGCGCGAAGCTACGGTACGACCACAGGTGCGGAAACCTGTCGCGGTGGGCCTCGGTGAGCCCGTTGCGCTGCGCCCGCAACGGCAACGTGGTGTACGTCCCGGTCAGCTCCCCGTCGACCACAGCGACCCCGCCCTCCGGTGCGAGGACCAGCGCGTACGTCTTGCCGTCGGTCGGCGGGGTCTGCCACGCCACGGTGGACCTGTCGATCCAGTGCGCCTTCTGTCTGGTGATGTCGGTGTCCCCGCTGGCGCTGGTCGCCGTCGGCGGCAGCAACCGGCCCGGCGTGGCGGCGAGCAGCCACACCTCCCGGCCGACGCTTCCGAAGTCGAGCCGCTGGTCGTCGGGCAGGTCCTTGGTGTCGCCCTGGTGGATGATGTAGTTCAGCCCGGTCGCGCCGGCCGCCAGCGGCACCCGGAACACCGCGCCGAACGCGTCAGTCCTGGTGGGCTTCAGCGGCGCGGACCACTCGGTCGGGTCGGCCGCACCGTCCCACACGTGCAGGCCCCAGCCGTCGTAGTTGCCGTCGGCCCGCCGGTAGTGGATCACCGCGGTGCCCTCCTCGACCGGCGGGTCCGGTTCACCGGTGGCCGCCTGCCGACTCGGGTAGACCACCGGGTCGCCCTGCTTGAGCCAGACCTCCCCGGTGGCGGTGACGTCGATGCTGCGGTCCTGGGCGACGTCCTTGTCGCCGTTCTTGTCGACCACCACGAAACCGACGGACTTCGCGCCCGGCTTGAGCTTCACCCAGGCGAACCGGCCGTAGGAGTCCTCCCCGGCGAACGGCTGCCCCTTGGGCCACTCGGTGACGTACGCCGGGTCGATGTCCCCCCAGGCGTACAAACCCCAGTCGTCGTACCCACCGGCGGGGCGCTGGTAGTGCACCACCGCCCACTCCCGGGACTTGCCCTGCGCCGGCGTACCCACGATGGCCGTGGACCGGGCGGTCGCGGTGCGGCCCCGACCGTCGCGGACCACCGCCTTGTACTCGATCCGGGTGCCGCCGGCCAGGCCGGTCAGGTCGTGCTGCACCGTGTACGGCGCGCGGTCGGCGCTGCCCAGCAACGTCCACCGGCCGCCGGCGACCCGGGCGGCGACGGTGACGGTGGCGAGCGGGTCACCGGTCACCTGGGCGGTGACAGCGGCCCGGGTGGCGACCAGCGCGTCCGGAGCCGGGGTGGTGATGGTGATGCGCGGCGCGGCGGTCGGGCGCGCGACGGGCGTGCCGGCCCGGTGCACCACCGCCGACAGCGGCGGCACGGTGAGGGTCAGCCTGCCGTCGGCGCTGGCGGTGGCGGTCTGGCTGCCGCCGTAGATGCCGGTGAAGGTGGCGCCGGCCGACCAGGTGTCCACGGTGACAGTCTGCGCGGTGTCGGCGTTGTTCACCGCCACCACGTACTCGGTCCGATCGGCGGGAGCGATCCGGGAGGCGGCGAAGACGCCGGGGCCGTCGGCGGCGTAACGGGTGACCTGCACACCGTCGCGCAGCGCCGGGTGCGCCTGGCGCAGCCGACCCAGCTCGGCGATGGTCCGGTACAGCGGGTGACCGGTGTCGAACTGGTCGCTGGCGTGGGTGCGGTCGGTGCCGAGCAGGTCGTCGTCGAGATAGTCGGGCACCTTCGAGGCGAACATGTCCTGCCGGGCGTCCTTGTCGCCGCCGGGCCCGGTGAAGCCCTGCTCGTCACCGGAGTAGATCACCGGTTGTCCGCGGGTCAGGAACATCAACTGGTGCGCGAGTTGGTCACGGCGCAGATGACTTGCCGGGTCGGTGCCACCGCCGGCGACGAACGACCCGATCCGGCCCATGTCGTGGTTGCCGAGGAAGGTGGTCAGCCGGCCCGCGTCGGTGTTCCGGGCGGCGTAGAGGTCGTCGCGCGCGTACACGTCGGCGAGCGCCCTGGCCGAGCCCGCACCGGCGGTGTAACCGCGCGCGGCTTCCTGGAACGCGAAGTCGAGAGTCGCCGGCAAACCACCCTGCCGGACGTAGCTGGAGCTGATCTCCGGATCGGCGCTGTACACCTCGCCGAACATGAAGAAGTCCTTCTTGCCGGCCTTCTCGGCGGCCCGCTCGATGCCCTGGCTGAACTGCGGCCAGAAGTCCATGTTGACGTGCTTCACGGTGTCCAGTCGGAACCCGTCGACGCCGGTGGCGCCGATCCAGTCCCCGTACGCCTTGGTCATCCCCCGGACCACCTCGGGCCGCTCGGTCCACAGGTCGTCGAGACCGAAGAAGTCGCCGTACTCGCTGTTCTCGCCCGCGAAGGTGGAGTCGCCCCGGTTGTGGTACATGGTGACGTCGTTCAGCCAGGCCGGGACCTTGACGGTCGAGTCCGTCGGCTCCAGGAACTTCGGGGTGTACGGAAACGACTCCTCGTCGACCGGCGGGAACGCCCGGCTGCCGTCGGCGTAGTTCCGGTCCTCGAACGCCCGCCCCTGCGCGTCGGTGTACGGCGAGGCCGCCTTGTCCACGTACGCGTAGGAGCCCTCGGCGTACTTGATGACGTCGGCGGTGTGATTGACGATCACGTCGAGGTAGACCTTGATGCCGCGCTGATGGGCGAGCTTGACCAGCCTCTTCATGTCCTCCTTGGTGCCGAAGTGCGGGTCCACCTCGGTGAAGTCGGTGATCCAGTAACCGTGGTATCCGGCGGAGATGTCGCTGCCGGAACCCTGTACCGGCCGGTTCTTGAAGATCGGGGCGAGCCAGATGGCGGTGGTGCCCATCCCCTGGATGTAGTCCAACCTGTCGATGACACCCTTGAGGTCACCGCCGTGGTAGAAGCCCTTGTCGGTCGGGTCGAGCCCGGTCCGCAGCCGGTCACCGGCGAGGCCACCCCGGTCGTTGCGGGGGTCGCCGTTGGCGAACCGGTCCGGCAGGACGAAGTAGAACTGTTCGGCCCGTGCGGAGTTGCCGCCGGCCTTCAACAGCGCCTCGGCGGTGGGTTCGTTGCCCCACTGGGCGCCGCCGCCGACGGTGACCGGGGCAGCGCCGGTCGGGCGAGGGCCCGCAGCGGCAGCCGGCGGCACGGCAACCGAGGTGCCGACGAGCGTCAGGGTGAGCAGGGAGACGAGGGCCAGGGTGGTGTGCGGTATCGGCGAGGGTTTCATCGACGCCTTCCTCTGGTCGTTGATGGCCGCACGCTAACGCTCGCCGAAACATTCTGCAATGACTTGCAAACATGGTCGAAACAGAGCAGCTTCCTTGCGGAAGCGCCATCAGAAGCCGGCGCAGCGCACCCCGTCGACAGTGCACAACCTCGGCGTACTGGACGCCCACTCCATGTGGAACCGCAACGACACCGACCCGCCGGGGCGCACGTCCACCCCACTGACGTACGTGAAGCCGCTGCCGGACTGCCGGACCGTCCCCTGTGGAACGCCCTCCACCCAGGCGGTCACGAGCCGCCCACCGGAGAACTCCAACCGCACCGTCCAACCACGGCTCTGGGCCGACACGTTGACCATCGACACCTCGCCGATGAAACCCCCGTCGAAGCTCTGCACCACCCGGTACCGCCCGCTGACCGCCGGCTGCCCCTGCGGAGCACGACTCGGCGACCGCGTCGCCGCCGGCCCACCGGTCGGACTGACGGGCGGGGCGACCGACGGCGACCGCGAACCGGCCACGGCACTCGGCGGCAACCCGCTCGCGCGCCCGGACAACCCCGGCAACAACGGCGACGGCGACGCCACCGGCGCGGATCGACTCGGTGCCGCCTCCGCCGACGGCAACGGCAACGGCAACGCCGGTGGCGCCGACGCCCCGTCCGGCGCCGGACTACGTCCCCGGTACGTGCCCAGGACCATGAAGAGCAGGACCACCATCACGACGACACCAGCGCCCACCACGACCCAGGGCGACGACACGATCGCGACCGGACCGGGCGACAGTCGCGGGGCGCGACGAATGCCGGACATGAACCTCCCTCAGCGGACCGTCCGGGCAGCGTAGCGATCAGCGGCCGGACCGGAAAGCGCCGACACCGCCCAACTCCCGCTCAGCCAAGCCGACAGTCGACCCCGTTGATGGTGCATCGACGCGGCCGTTCCGCCGACTCACCCCACCCGACGCGCAACCGCACCGTCCGCGAAGCACCCGGCTCCAGCGAACGAGTCCCCCGCAACACGAACTCGCCGTTCCCGCGCCCGCGCATCGAGATTCCCGAGTCGTCGGCGAGGCGCAGGGCCCAGAGGTCGTCGTCGAACGTCAACTCCACCGACCAGTCGACCGACCGGCTCGACTCGTTCGCGATCGACAACACCGCCGCGTCCCCGTCCCAGCCGTTCGTGCCGACCTGGTACCTGGCGGTGACCGTGGCACCCGCCGACGGCGTCGACACCAGCGGGGCACCCGTCAGTGCCGGCGTCGGAGAGCCGGTCACAGTGGCCCGTGGCGACGGCGCCCGACTGCTTCGCGACGGCCGAGGCGACACCGAACGCCGCTCCACGCCGGCCGGAGTCGGCCCACCCGTCGCCGACGCGGCAGCCGGCACCGTCGGCAGGAACACCGGAGGGGCCGCCCGCGGTACGGACTCCCGCTCCCTCGTCCGGAACGACAACAGAGCGACCACCAGCAGCACCACCAGCGCACACACACCGAGCAGCACCACGATCCACGGCACCGATGCCAACATTCGAGCCGCCCGCGACCCTGCCGCACCATCCGGCCGCACCGCCATCAGGTCTCCCCTCGTCCCCACCGACGCGACAGCGTAGCCAGCACTGTCCCGCTCGGAAATCGGACGGGTACCGATCGAGCCGACCAGCCGACGCGCTACGGAAAACGGCCCGACCTGGCGGACGGTCCCGCTCGATCAGCCCGTCCGGACGACGGTGCAGATGACCGGCCCCTCGTCCGACATCCGCAGCAGGTAACGATACCGCTCCCCCGGCACCGCCTGCCCCTGGCTGTCCAGGAACTCCCACTCCACCGCGACCATCCTCAACAGCGCGGACACCGGCTGCACATCCTCGATCCGGGCGTGCGCCGCGATCAGCTCCCGGTCCTGGTAGTCCGGTGCGGCACCCACGAAGGACAACGCCACCGCCGCCGGCGACGTGAACGAGAAGCTGTAGGTGTCGGCCACCACCAAACCCGGGAGGGCGTAGCAGCCCGCGATGGCCGGCAGGTCGCCGGAGGTCAGCGCCACGCCGTACCGGTCGAAGAAGTCGGCCAGCGTGTCGAGATCCGTGGAGGCGTTCACGGCCACAGCAATTGCCGGTCACCACCCAGGTCAAACCTCAGCGCGGCGGCACCCGTACCTCGATCTCCGAGCCCAGCCGGGCATCGGCGGCCAGACCCAGGTCGTCCCCGCTCCAGAACCGCCCCGGGTCGTACCAGTTGGGACGCCGGCCCGCCGGCAGCAACCCCATCGCCTCGTAGGTCACCGCGACCACCTCGGCGCAGTACGCCGTCTCCAGCGCCCGGTCCCGCTCCCCCGCTGACCCGGCCGGGCTGGAAGGGGTGGCCGGGACTGGCCGAGGCGCTGGCCGGCCGGGCCGCGGCAGCGCCGGCACCCGACCACGCACCCAGCGCCACGCCAACTGCGCGGTCGACGGGAACGGGGTGCCGTCCAACCGCGCGATCGTCCGCAGCACCGCCTGCTCCATCTCCCCGTCGGCCGGCGGGTCGAGCTGCCGCAACCAGGCCCGCTGCCCGTACCGGTTGGCCCAGACGCAGACCGCGTCCCGCAGGTCGTGCAACTGGACGCCACGCTGGTGGGTGCCCGACCACAGATCCGGCAACGACCTGCCCAACTCCGCATGCCACATCAACGGCGGCATGTCGTCCAGCACCACCGCCATCCCCACATGGTTGACGGGGCTGTTGGTGGTGAACTGGATCGCCCGGTCCGGCACGCTGCGACCCCGGAACACCCACACGTCACCGGTGCGGGTCAACTCGACGGCCTCATCCAGGCTGATGCTCATGAGGGTCTAGCCTAGGCCGATGGCGCAACGAATGCGGTGGTGGAAGGTTCTCGGGCTGGCCGGCCTCGCCGGCGTCGCAGCCTCCGGCGTGGTCATCGCACGGGCCGAACGGCGCCGACGCGCGTACACCCCGGATGAGATTCGGCAGCGGCTGCTGGAGCGGCACGCCCAGGCCGGCGACACCGCCAAGCCGACCGACCCCGCCTGACCGACCGTCCCCTGTGCAGCGCAGGCGGGTCAGCCGGGCAGGTTGATGATCGACACGACGAGGGCATGACGACGCCTGGAGCTGCTCGCCGTCGGCTGACCCGCCCCGCCCGCCGAATACCCCTCCGCGCGCGGATGAACAGGCTTCCGTCGGTGCCGCACCAGATTGGGCATCTCTCGCACCCGACGATCGCCGTCGTACGACGATCGTCAGAGAGCCGATCGACGGTGGGGGTAAAGAGGTGGGCAGCAGACGTCGGGGTGCCCGACCGGCGGAGAGTGCGCTGCACGAGGGCCGGGAGGCCTACGAACGGCTTCGCACCTACCTCATCCTCGCGGTGCAGGCGGGTGTGGCCGCCGGGTTGGCCTGGTTCGTCGCCAGCGACGTGCTGCACAATCCGCAGCCGCTGTTCGCACCCGCCGCCGCGGTCGGCACGATCGCGGCGGCCGTCGGCAATCGGGCCCGTCGCACTCTGGAACTTCTCGCCGGGGTGATCCTGGGGGTTCTGGTCGGAAACGGGCTCATACGGTTCATCGGGTCGGGACCGATACAGACCGGCGTGGTCGTGGCACTGGCCATTTCGGCGGCAGCCGTCTTTCGAGGCACCGGAGCCGTCATGGTCCAGGCGGGGAGCACCGCCGTCCTGCTCGGCACCGTGTCTCCGGAACGGCCGGATCTGGCCGTGCCGCGGACGGCGAACGCGCTGGTAGGGGTGCTGGTGGCCATCGTGGTGGCCTTGCTGATCCTGCCGCTCAACCCGGTGCGGATCGTGCACCGCGCCGCTGGCCCGGCAGTCGATGCCATCGCCCGGGAGATGACCGCCACCGCCAACGCGCTGGCTCATTGCGACGTGCGGCAGGCCGAGGAGGCCCTACAGCGACTGCGTGCGGCAGAGGCGGCCCGACGCAACATGGGCGACGTGGTCGCCGCAGCATGTGAAGTCGCGATCCTCTCACCGTGGCGGAGGAGACGGCTGGGCATCATGCGTCGGTACGCGCGGGCGGCCGAGCACCTTGAACTCGCCTACACCAGCAGCCGCGAGATGGTGCAGTGGGCGGTGTCGGCTCTGCACGCCCGGGAGACGCTGCCGGCCGGCCTTTCCACAGCGATCGAGCACTTCGGCCAGGCGTTCAGGCTGCTGCATCGTGACTTCCTGGCCGGACGGGAGCCGGACCGTGCGCGGGAGCGAGCGCTACAGGTGATCACCGACATCGACGAGGCATGCGCCGCGGGTGTCGGGTCGTCCGGGTCCGTCGTCGTCTCGCAACTGCGCGTTGTCGTCAGTCAACTGCTCCAGATCTCCGGGCTCCCCCAGACAGAGGCGAACAGGCAGGCCGGTTTGCACGCCGACGTGTGAGCGTTCAGGGCCGCGGGCCGTCGGTTTCCGAAGTCAGGCTGAGGCGATCCCGGATCAGCGTGATCACCGTGTCGGTGGTCCGGTCGAGGTGGCTGCGGCCATCGGGCAAGCGGGCCTCCGGGGCGATGTAGCTGCGGGTACCGATGTGCGTGGCCGGGTCGAGCCGGTGCACGGTGATCTTCCCTTCGCGGTCGGCCCGGTTCCATCCGCTCCAGCGGAACAGCCGCCACCGCTGCGGAAAGATCCAGGTGCCGACCCGCTCGATCCAGTCGCCGGCACTGGTGAGCTGGTAGAGGTGCTGGGCATGGGTGATGTCGTTGGCACCGTTGTGGAACCCGCCGAGAGTGATCAGCCAGAGCGGGGCGCGCAGCTCGGACCACAGTTCGTTCACCGCACCGCTGGCGACCTGGGCGCCACCGCTGTAGCTGAGCAACACCACGGGTATACCGCTGTCCGGCCGGTAACCGGCGACCCGAAGCTCGGTGGCGATCTGCGCGCCGACGGCCCGGTTGTACAGGGGGCGGTAGCGGCGGTCGGCGGCGACGAAGATCTGCATCACGTTGTGCAGGAACAACAGCAGCCCGATGCGGCGGCGCACCCAGTTCCAGACCGGCCGGTCGGCGAGCGGCACGGCCAGCGGGGAGTAGGGCTGCACCTGGCCCAGCACCCTGAGCTCCGGTGCTCGGTTGATCAGGGCCTTGACCAGTCGGCCGCCATCGCGGGTGTCGTGGAAACGCCGTTTCCCGATGCCGTCCAGATAGACCAGGTACGCGTCCGGAGGGCGGTCCGGATCAGCCCCACGGGCGTAGGACATGCCCTCGGGGCGGGAGATGGTGGGTGTGCGCCAGCCCGCGGCGTAGACCAGCACCTCGTAGCGGGCGAGCAGGGCCTCGGCGATCAGCACCAGCCCGAGCCCCCCGAGCAGCAGCAGGAGCGCCAGTCCGATCACGCGACCGGCTCCGGTGCTCGTCTGGTGTTGAGCTTCACGACGAGGCGGCGGACGGCCTCGACGGAGACGCCGAGCCCGACACCCGCGACCGCTACGCAGCCGGCGGCCTCCCACCAGCCGACTCCGGCCGTGGTGGCGAGCGCACCGGCGAGGCCGGCCCCCACTCCCACCATGAGCAACAGGTGCAACAGTGGCCCGAGCAGTGGGAATGCGAGAACCCCAGCAAGCACCAGCGGTGCGGCCAGCCCCGGTGTCCAGACCAGTGCGGCATCGTCGGACGCCGCCGTGGGCAGCACCAGACCGGCAACCGCCCACGCGGACAGCGGCCAGAGCGCGAACACCGCGCCGTCGACGATCGCGCCCGCCAGCAACAGGCTGACCACTCTCACGTGCGACACGCCGGACAGGCGTGCCACCACCGGCAGGAGACGCCCGGCGGCCTCGGACAGCCCGGCGACCAGCAGCAGGATGGCGACGACGGCAGACATCGATCAGCCCTGCGGTGGCAGGTTGGCGGAGCCCGGCTGCGTGACCGAGCCGGTCTGCTGCACGAAGCGCTCCAGTACGTCGGCAGCACGCGCATAGCCGCCCGCCTGACGCTGGGCGACCTGCAGGGTGCTCGCGGCGGCCCGGAATCGAGGCTCGTCGAGCAGGCGCTGAGCGAGAGCCCGCACGGCCTCCACCGTGACGTCCTCGGTGCGGATCGACAGACCGGCATCGAGCTCGACGATGCGGGAAGCCACCAACACTTGGTCGGCGCCCTGCGGCACCACCAGCATCGGGGTGCCGGCGTACAGGGCCTCGTTGACGCTGTTCACCCCGCCGTGGGTGATGAACAGCGCTGCGCGGGCCAGCACCTCCAACTGCGGCACGGAACGGTGGGCGAGCACGTTGCCCGGTAGCGGGCCGAGCGCGGCGGGCTCGGTGTGTCCGGTGGAGATGATCACGGTGCCAGCCAGCGGGGCGAGCGCGTCGGCGAAGGTGCGCAGCAGCTGCGGGGCGTCGAACACCGTGCCCATCGAGGCGTACACCACCGGGTCCCGCAGTCGATCGATTGGGAACGACGAGTCTGCGGGGCGGGCACCGATGCTCGGCCCGACGAACTGGTAGGACTGGTCGAAACTGTCCGCCTCGGGGTGGAACGCGCGCGAGGTGTAGACCAGGTTGAGCGGCTGACGGATGTTGGCCAGGTCGATCAGGGGCAACCTGCGGGTGTCGTACCGGCGGCGCAGTTCCCAGCGGGACCTCAGGTACCCCGCGGTGGGACGAGGAAGGGCCGCCGCGGCGCTGAGCAGCTTCCAGGAGCCGCGGGTCGGGCTGGGCACCTGCCGGTTGAAGGCGAACGTGGTGAACGACGATGCCGGCGGCACGCCGAGTTCCCGGGCGGTCACCGGCCCCCACGGGCAGAGGGAGTCGTGCACGATCAGATCGGGTCGGGTGCCCCGCAGGTCGGTGAGGACGGCGGGCAGCACGCGCACGGCGGTACGGGCAAGCTGCTCCATCACCGTGACGGGCGTCGGCGGCCCGGAGAGCGGTAGGTCGTCCCCGGGGTAGAGGAGCACTCGCGCCCCGGTGGCCGCGATCTGCTCGGCGTAGGCCGGCGACGTGTGGTAGGTGACGGAGTGGCCACGACGAACAAGCTCGCCCACGACAGGCAATGTCGGGTTGATGTGCCCGTGCATGGCGATGTTCAGGAATGCCACTGCGCTCATCGGTCGACCCCGGGCGAGGAAGGAGCCAGAGCCCGGCAAAATGCAGCGTCCATGATCCACCCTTCTCGGTCAGAGCCTAGATGTTGCCTGGGGGCATCGCGCCGGGGACCAGGTACTCGACCCGTAAGCGGCCGACTCGTACCGTCTGGCACCTGATCAGCCTCCCCATGCCGTCAGTGCCGAATGTCCGGTTTCGGCCCGGCCGGACTGCGTCGTTCGGCCGGTCATGGGGCCGCTGTCGGGTGGTCGGGGCCACCCTCAGCGTGGAATCGGGGGCCGGGCGGGGTCGTTATACCTGGCATGCCACCGCGACTCTCCGGGTCGTGGGGTACGGCAGCCGGCGGGAACATCCGCCAGGCCGCCCCGGTTACATCCCCCGCGACGCCCGAGCAGGTCCCCCGGATCGCCGGCGTTGCCGCGAACCTCCCCGCACCACCACGCACCCCTGAGGTGGTGTGGGCACCCCCGAAATGCAGAGGAGCACGCCATCATGCGTACCGATCTGATCCGTAAGACCGCCCTGACCGCCGCCGGGCTCGCCTTCACCGGCGGCGCCATCGCCGGCCCCGTCACCGCCGCCTACGCCGCCTCCGACGCCAAGCCCACGTCGCAGACCCAGACCGACCGCAAGGGTCACGGTGAGCGTGAGCTCGGTGTGCGCTACGAAGCCCAGCCGAACTTCTACTACTGCGGTCCTGCCGCGACTCGTAACGCCCTGAGTGTGCAGGGCAAGAACATCAACGTCGACGACATGGCCAAGGAGATGGGTACCACCGAGGCCGGCACGAACTCGATCAACGACATCACCCCGGTGTTGAACAAGGAGACCGGTAAGAACGACGCCTACCGGTCCGTGGAGATCAGCACCCCCGACGCCGACGGCAAGCAGACCGACACCCTGCGCGCCGACATCGTCCGCACCGTCGACGACGGCCGCGCCGTGGTCGCCAACATCGCCGGTACCAGCACCGACACCGACGGCGCCACCCACTCCTACGAGGGCGGGCACTACATCAGCGTCGTCGGCTACCGCGACAACGGCGACACCGTGAAGATCGCCGACTCCGCCGACCCGAACACCGCCTCCTACTGGATCAGCACCGAGCACCTCGCGGACTGGATCGCCACCCGCGGCTACGCCACCAGCTGACCCACCCACCGAACGAACCGAAGGGCCGGACCCCACCACGGGGCCCGGCCCTTCGGCATGTCCAGGGGTCAGTGCTCGTTGCCCGCGCGGACCGGTTCGACGTCGGGGGCCACCGCAGCCGACTGACCGCCGGAGGCCGACTCCATGCCAGCGACCTCGGCCGACTCGACGCGGTGCGCGCGGCGGCGCAGCCACCAGGTGCTGCCGAGCCCGGCGAGCACCGCGAGGACCAACCCGGCCCAGGAGATGTCCTTCAGCCAGTGTTCGGCCGCCCGGCCGACCGAGTAGAGCAGGTACGTCGTGCCGAAGGCCCAGACCAACCCACCGGCCGCGTTGGCCAGCAGGAATCGGCGGTACGGCACGTGCAGCGCCCCGGCGAGCGGCCCGGCCAGGATCCTCAGCAGTGCCACGAACCGACCGAAGAAGACCGCCCAGACGCCGTGGCGCGCGAAGCTCTGCTCGGCACGGGCGAGTTGCGCCGGGCCCAGGTGCTTGGGGAACCGTCTGCCCAGCCGGGCGAGCAGTGGGCGACCGCCGCGTCGGCCGATGGCGTACCCGACGGAGTCGCCGACGATGGCGCCGAACGCCGCCGCGCTGGCCACCCACTCCGGCTCCACCACCCCGGTGGCGGCGAGCAGGGCGGAGCTGACCAGGACGATCTCGCCGGGCAGCGGGACGCCCATGCTCTCCACGCCGATCACCCCGGCGACGAGCAGGTAGACCGTGATCGGTGGCAACGACACGAGCCAGTGCTGGACATCGAACACGGTTGACCCCTTCCCCGGCCGGCCCCGAACCCTACCCGGGCGAGTTGTCCGGCAGGTGCGACCGCAGCGCGGGCCCGGCTCCGGCGGCCGGCCCACCGGCAGCGCACACGCCGTACCCGTCCTAGGAGGCTAGGGATAATCGTGGGGCACGGGGCGGGCAGGCCAGGTTGCGTAACTAGCAAGACGGACGTACGGTTTTGTTGAGCGCGGAATCGGCGGTAAGTGTCACCTAACCTCGGCGGCACCCCGACCGGTGCGACAGACTGCTCAGGACTACTCACGGTCGCTGGTGTGAAGGAGTACGACGTGGCGAGCCTCGACACCTTCGGTGCGAAGACCCAGCTACGCGTCGGAGACGCGAGCTACGAGATTTTCAAGATCGACAAGGTGGACGGCCACGCTCGGCTGCCGTACAGCCTGAAGATCCTGCTGGAAAACCTGCTGCGGACCGAGGACGGCGCGAACATCACCGCCGACCACATCCGCCAGCTCGGCGGGTGGGACTCCACCGCCGCCCCGAGCGTGGAGATCCAGTTCACCCCGGCGCGGGTCCTGATGCAGGACTTCACCGGCGTGCCCTGCGTGGTCGACCTGGCCACCATGCGTGAGGCCGTACGCGACCTGGGCGGCGACGCCAGCAAGGTCAACCCCCTCGCCCCGGCCGAGCTGGTCATCGACCACTCGGTCATCGCCGACCTGTTCGGCCGCGAGGACGCGTTCGCCCGCAACGTCGAGCTGGAGTACGAGCGCAACAAGGAGCGCTACCAGTTCCTGCGCTGGGGTCAGACCGCGTTCAACGAGTTCAAGGTCGTCCCGCCGGGCACCGGCATCGTGCACCAGGTCAACATCGAGTACCTGGCCCGCACCATCATGGAGCGGGGCGGTCAGGCGTACCCGGACACCGTGGTCGGCACCGACTCGCACACCACGATGGTCAACGGCCTGGGCGTGCTGGGCTGGGGCGTCGGCGGCATCGAGGCCGAGGCCGCGATGCTCGGCCAGCCGGTCAGCATGCTGATCCCCCGCGTGGTGGGCTTCAAGCTCTCCGGCGAGATGCCGGCCGGCACCACCGCCACCGACCTGGTGCTGACCATCACCGAGATGCTGCGCAAGCACGGTGTGGTCGGCAAGTTCGTCGAGTTCTACGGCCCTGGCGTGAGCGCCGTACCGCTGGCCAACCGGGCCACCATCGGCAACATGTCCCCGGAGTACGGCTCCACAGTGGCGATCTTCCCGATCGACGCGGAGACGATTCGCTACCTGGAGCTGACCGGCCGCGACGCCGCGCAGGTCGCGCTCGTCGAGGCGTACGCCAAGGAGCAGGGTCTCTGGCACGACCCGAACCACGAGCCGGAGTACTCGGAGCGCCTGGAGCTGGACCTCGGCACCATCGAGCCGTCGCTCGCCGGCCCGAAGCGCCCGCAGGACCGGGTGCCGCTGGGCAGCGCCAAGACGCTGTTCCGCTCCGCGCTGACCGACTACGTCGCCGACGACTCGGTCGGCGAGCGCGACCTCAAGCCCAGCGTGGCCCGGGAGGAGCTGCCGCGCGGCGCGAACGGCCCTGCCGACGAGGCCAGCGCGGAGTCCTTCCCGGCCAGCGACCCGCCGGCCAACGAGTTCAGCGACCCGGCCGACGAGCCGCGCGACCTGGAGACGGCGGCGGCCGGCTCCGGCGGTCGGGCCAGCAACCCGGTCCGGGTCACCGGCACCGACGGCGTCGAGTACGAGCTGGACCACGGCGCCGTGGTGATCGCCGCGATCACCTCCTGCACCAACACGTCCAACCCGCAGGTGATGATCGGTGCCGCGCTGCTGGCCCGGAACGCCGTCGACAAGGGCCTGACCCGCAAGCCGTGGGTGAAGACCACCCTGGCACCGGGCTCGAAGGTCGTCATGGACTACTACGAGCGGGCCGGCCTCACGCCGTACCTGGACAAGCTCGGTTTCAACCTGGTCGGCTACGGCTGCACCACCTGCATCGGCAACTCGGGTCCGCTGCCCGAGGAGGTGTCCGCCGCGGTCAACGAGCACGACCTGTCGGTCGTGTCGGTGCTGTCGGGCAACCGGAACTTCGAAGGCCGGATCAACCCGGACGTCAAGATGAACTACCTGGCGTCCCCGCCGCTGGTGGTCGCCTACGCCCTGGCCGGCACGATGGACATCGACCTGGCCAACGAGCCGATCGGTGAGGACACCGAGGGCAACCCGGTCTACCTGCGCGAGATCTGGCCGAACAGCGCCGAGATCCAGGACGTCATCGCGCAGGCGATCGGCGCCACCGGGTTCAGCGCCGCGTACGCCGACGTCTTCGCCGGCGACGAGCGGTGGCAGTCGCTGCCCACCCCGACCGGTGACACCTTCGCCTGGGAGAACGACTCCACCTACGTGCGGAAGCCCCCGTACTTCGAGGGCATGCAGCAGGAGCCGAGCCCGGTCGTGGACATCGCGGGCGCGCGGGTGCTGGCCAAGCTGGGTGACTCGGTGACCACCGACCACATCTCGCCGGCCGGCGCGATCAAGGCCGACTCACCGGCCGGCACGTACCTGGCCGAGCACGGCGTGCCGCGCCACGAGTTCAACTCGTACGGCTCCCGGCGGGGTAACCACGAGGTGATGATCCGGGGCACCTTCGCCAACATCCGGCTGCGCAACCAGCTGGTGCCCGGGGTGGAGGGTGGCTTCACCGTCAACCACCTCACCGGCGAGCAGACCTCGATCTACGACGCCTCGGTGGCCTACCAGGAGGCCGGCATCCCGCTGGTCGTGCTGGCCGGCAAGGAGTACGGCTCGGGCTCGTCGCGGGACTGGGCGGCCAAGGGCACGATGCTGCTGGGTGTGCGGGCGGTCATCGCCGAGTCGTACGAGCGGATCCACCGCTCCAACCTGATCGGCATGGGGGTGCTGCCGTTGCAGTTCCCGGTGGACGTCACCGCCGAGTCGCTCGGTCTCACCGGCACGGAGACGTTCACCATCACCGGGGTGACCGCGCTCAACGACGGGGACACCCCGCGCACCGTGCAGGTCAGCACCGACACCGGTGTGGAGTTCGACGCGGTGGTGCGGATCGACACCCCGGGTGAGGCGGACTACTACCGGCACGGCGGCATCCTGCAGTACGTGCTGCGCCGCATGATCGCCAACTGATCGCGTACGGCTGGTCGAGGGCCGCTCCCGCTCCGGCGGGGGCGGCCTTCGCCGTCCGGCACGGGTGGGGTGTCAGCTGGTCACGCCTGTCCGCTCCGGGTGTCCGGGAGCGCGAGGGCAGCCAGCCGTTGGTCTATCGCCGCATCCACCTGCCGCATCTCGTAGCCACGTAACCGCCGTTGCAGGCTGGCCGCCCGCAGCGCGTCTCGCGCGGCAGCCCGTGACGCAGCGCTGTCAGTAGCCAGAGCCCCGTCGACCTCGGCAAAGAGGCGTTCGACCTGACGCATGTCATAACCGCGCAGAGCAAGTTCGAACGGCAATTTCATGCGGCCACCATATCGGTCGCCGGCAACGCCGACCGGGGTGCGCGACAGCGGTGAACGCTCAGCGCAGCCGCAATGCGACCGCGCGGGCCTCCTCGTCGGTGAGCGGTAGGAACCAGAGGAAGCGGCGAACGATGGCGACCGGGTCGGGTCCGCCCGGCTGGCCGCGCAGGTCCCGGATCGCCCGGCGGGTGATCCGGGAGAACTCGGGGATCAGGGTTGCCCGGCGGGCGAAGTCCGTCGGGGTCCCTCGCATCGTCGGGCAGGGCCAGTCCCGACCACAGGCGTCGCATGTCCACAGCGGGCCGTCGGCGGTGTGCGCGGCCGGCGGGCCGCACCGGGACGGCCAGCGTGCTTCGGGTACGACGTTCGCCGCGCGACCCGGGCCACGGTACGGAGGGTGCCGTGGCCCGGTCGGGCCGACGACGTTCGCACGGGGCGAGGCCGCCTGGCCCGGTCGGTTGCCCGGCCGATGTGGGCGGTTGCAGGACCTGTCCTCGGGCATCCGGTACTCCCTCGTCGATGCTGTCTACACAGCACCCTGCCGAGGGTTGCCAAGCGATCACACCGCGTAGAAGTATTTCCTTCCGACGTCTGGAACGTTCTGGAGGGGCTGGAGATGAATCGAGCTGTACAGGCGGCGATGGTCGAGAGGGGCCACACAGCTGACAGTCTCGCTGCTCAGATCGGCGTCGATCCGAAGACGGCGGCGAAGTGGGCGAGCACGGGACGAATTCCCCAGACGCGTCATCGCGCGCGCGTGGCCGAGCTGCTCGGTCGGAACGTTGACGAGCTGTGGCCCGACGCGCTGAAGCGCCGGACGCCTGCCTGGTTCCGCCCCTGGGCCGAGATCGAGCGCGAGGCGCTGTCGCTACGGTGGTTCGAGCTCACGTGGATACCTGGTCTATTTCAGACCAAGGCGTACGCGCTGGCGACGCTGGTCGGCGAGGCGCTGACGCCGGCCGAGGCCGACAACCTCGCCGAGGCGCGACTGAGTCGACAGGCCATCCTGCGCCGGGAACGCCCGCCGCTGCTCGTCGCGGTCCTCGACGAGGGAATCCTGCGGCGCACCCTCGACGGCGACCGGGCCATGATGCGGGAGCAGTGCGAGCGGCTGGCCGAGCAGGCCGCCCTGCCGAACGTGTCGCTCTTCGTCGTGCCCGCCGACGTCGGCATGTATCCGGGCCTCGGTGGACCGTTCACCATCGCCGAGATGCCGGACGGCGCGCGGGTCGCGCACGTCGACAGCCAGGCGCAAGCGCAGCTCATCGACAAGGTTGCCGACGTTGCTACGCTCGACCGACGGTGGGAACGCATTCGCGACGGCGCCCTGTCGCGGGCGCAGTCCCTCAATCTCCTCAGAGAAGCGGCAGCCTCATGGACCTGACCGGCGCTCGGTGGCGCAAGAGCACCAAGAGTGGCAACAACGGCGGAAACTGCGTCGAGGTCGCCGACAACCTCGCGGGCGTCATCGGCGTACGCGACTCCAAGGACCCGGCCGGTCCGGCGCTCGCCTTCGACCCGGCGGCCTGGACCCGGTTCCTGGTGTTGGCCAAGCACGGCTGACCCCTCCCAGCGGTCGAGCATGCGGCCCTACGGTGCAAGTCAGCACCGTTGCTGTGGCCGACGGGTCAACCCGTGCTGAATAACGGGACTCCTGGTAGATCAGCGTGTGTCGAGCGAGAAGATCGCGCCGATCTTGCAGTTTCGGTCGTCGACATGGGCGGGATGCCCCTTGTGTCGGGACAGAAAATGCAAGATCGCGGAGTGGGGACAGACCCGGCCCGTCGACCATGGAGTTGTGGTGCCTGGTTTGGCAGTTCACGGGGGCTTCGTTGCCCACCACAACTCCATGATCGGCGAGGCGGTGCCGGTCCAGATGACCGACGTACCGCTCCTGATGGCGTGCGGCCGCTCCGCTAGCGGGCGAGTTCGGCGGCCCGGTCGAGCAGCGCGCGCCGCTCGACGGTCGAGCCGACCGCTGCCGCCGCTTCCCGGAACAGCGCGGCGGCCCGACGTCGGTCACCCTGGCGGGCCACCAGGTCGGCCTGCACCGCCAGTGCGAGCGGATAGCCGTCCAACCCGCCCCCGGCACGCGCCGCGTCGAGCAGGGCCAACCCGACGGCCGGCCCGTACGCATACCCGTGCGCGACTGCGCGGTTGAGCGCGACCACCGGGGAGGGCCGGATGTCGGCCAGCGCGTCGTAGGCCCGCGCGATCGTCGGCCAGTCGGTACCGTCGGCCGAGGCGGCGGTGGCGTGGCAGGCGGCGATCCGGGCCTGCCAGGCGTACGGGCCGTCGTGGCGTACCCGAGAAAGGGCGTCCAGGCCCTCGGCGATGGCCGCACGGTCCCACCGCGAGCGATCCTGCCGCTCCAGGGTGAGCAGGCTGCCGGCGGCGTCGCGGCGGGCGTCCCGACGGGAGTGTTGGAACAGGACCAGCGCCAGCAGCGCGGCGACCTCGGACTGCTCGGGCATCAGCCGGTCGAGCAGCCGGGCCAGCCGGACCGCCTCGTCGGCGAAGGCCGGCTCGCCGTCGGCGACGTAGCCCCGGGTGAACAGCAGGTACAGCACGGCGAGGACGCCGGGCAGCCGCTCGGTCAGCGCCGGCCCGCTCGGCACCCGGTAGGGGATGCCGGCCTGCGCGATACGGGTGCGCGCCCGGGTCAGCCGCCGGGTCATCGTCGACTCGCTGACCAGCAGGAGGCGGGCGATGTCAGCGGTAGGCACGCCACAGACCGTGCGCAGCGTCAACGCCACCCGGGCCTCGAGCGCGAGCGCCGGATGGCAGCAGGTGAAGACGAGCCGCAGCCGGTCGTCCACCACGTCCTGGCCCACCTCCGGCTCGGGCGCCGCGTCGTCCGGCGTGAGCAACGCCAGATCGTGCAGCTTGCGCCGCTCCACGGTGGCCCGGCGCAGCACGTCGATCGCCCGGTTGCGCGCCACCGTCGTCAGCCAACCGCCCGGGTTGGCCGGCACACCGTCGGTGGGCCAACGCTCCAGCGCGACGGCCAGGGCCTCCTGGGCGCAGTCCTCGGCCAATGCCCAGTCGCCGGTCACCCGGATCAGGGTCGCGACGATCCGGGGGTACGCCTCGACGCTGGCGGCCGCGACGGCCTCCGCCGCCACCGCGCCGGCCGGTGCCGGGGTGCGCACCGGCCGGCGCTGCGAGGTGGACAACTCCGTCAGTCGGGCAGGTTCGCGAACGGACGCAGTTCCAGTCGCCCTTCGCGGGCCATCGGGTGAGTGCGGGCCACCTCGATCGCCTCGTCCAGATCGGTGCACTCGATCAGGTCGAAGCCCACGATCACCTCGGAGGTCTCCGCGAACGGCCCCTCGGAGACGAGCAGCTCACCGTCACGAACGCGGACGGTGGTGGCCGCGCTGGTCGGCGCCAGCGCGTCGCCGGTCAGGCGGCGGCCACGAGAGTCGTTCTCCGCCACCCACTTGTGGATGTCGGGTAGTTCGGTGGGGTCGGTGTCCGGCTCGCTGTCGCTGCAAACGAACATCATGTACTTCATCTGGGCGCTCCCTGGTCTCTCGGGGTTTCGCCAGCATGACGATCGGCCGACAGTATTCCGGACACCCTCCCCCGAAAAACTTTGGTCAGTCTCCGCTGGCGGCGCGGCGGCGGGCCTCGCGGGTCTTCATGGCGTGCTCCATCAGCGTGACGAGCACCTCCTTGCTGGACTCGCGCTGCCGGGCGTCGCAGAGCAGCACCGGCACCCCCGGGTCCAGGTTCAGCGCGGCCTGCACCTCGTCGAGCCGGTACTGCCGGGCGTCGGCGAAGCAGTTCACCGCGACCACGAACGGGGTGCCCCGGCCCTCGAAGTAGTCGATCGACGGGAAACAGTCGGCGAGCCGACGGGTGTCGGCCAGCACCACCGCACCTATCGCACCCAACGCCAACTCGTCCCAGACGAACCAGAACCGGTCCTGGCCGGGCGTGCCGAACAGGTACAACACCAGGTCGTCGCTGATGGTGATCCGGCCGAAGTCCATGGCCACGGTGGTCGTGGACTTGCCCTCCACACCGGACAGGTCGTCGATGCCGACACCGGACTCGGTCAGCACCTCCTCGGTGCGCAGGGGCCGGGTCTCGCTGACCGCACCGACCATGGTCGTCTTGCCCACACCGAAGCCGCCGGCGACCAGGATCTTTATCGCGGTGGGCAGAGGCGTCGCTCCCGCCGGCCGGTCAGAGTGCCCGTAGTCCATTGATTACCGCCTCGAAGATGCTGTTGTCGGGAAGACCGGCCGTGGTCTGCGGCTCGCGGACCCGCACCAGGCTGCGGGCCGCCAGGTCACCGAGGAGCACCCGGATGGTGCCCACCGGCAGGTCGAGATGGGCGGCGATCTCGGCGACGGACTGTATGCGCTGGCACAGCCCGACGATCGCCACGTGCTCCGGACCGAGACCGACCTCCGGCGTGACCTCGGCTTGGGTCGCGGTGACCAGGGAGATCAGGTCGAAGGTGCCGGTGACCGGGCGGGCTCGCCCGCGCGTCACCGCGTACGGGCGCACGACCGGACCCGCGTGGTCATCCACCCACTGATGGTCTGCGGACTCCCCCTGCACCGTCATCGCCGCTACCTCTCGTCGACCGACTGCTCAGTGGCACGGGACGGAGACGCGACGTACTTGCCGACGCGGGTGACCAGCATCGCCATCTCGTAGGCGATCAGGCCCACATCGGCGTCCTCACTGGCCAGGACTGCCAGGCAGGCGTTGCGTCCGGCCGCGGTGACGAACAGGAACGACGACTGCATCTCGATGATGGTCTGCTGCACCTGCCCGCCACCGAAGCGCTTCCCCGCACCTCGGGCCAGGCTCTGGATGCCGGCCGCCATCGCCGCCAGGTGCTCGCCGTCGTCCCGGCTCAACCCCTGGGAGGAGGCCATCAACAGCCCGTCGCTGGAGAGCGCGACCGCATGCTCGGCCTGCTTCACCCGGCCCACCAGATCATCCAGCAACCACGTCAGGTCGGCACTCGAAGCCGTCTTCTGCGCCACTTCGTCGTCCTCTTCTCGCCCGGCTGTTGCGCCGTGTTCGTCTAGGGCTGACCGTCACGCCGTGCGGGGATTCCCGCACTTCGACGGTCGGTCAGGGGGCTTGCGGGTCCTCGTCGCTCGACTCGGGCGTCGCCGCCGGCGAGGCGCCGGACGCACCACCGAGCAGCCGCGCCGCGTCGGTTCGGCCGCGACGGGTGCCGGTCTGGTAGGAGCTCATCATCCGGCGTACCTGCTCCGGTGGACGCACCACATCCTCGTCGTCACTCTCCGACTCCGCGGGGTCGTCCCGTAGCTCGGGAACGATGTTCGCCTGTCGAACCCGGACGGGCAGACCCGAGTCGGTGTGTGCCGGCTCGGCCTGGCCGGGCGTCGGGCCACTGTCGCCGGTCGCGACCGCAGGGGCGTCGTCGGCCACGATCGCAGCGTCGACCCGGTCCGCCCCTCGGGTGCGGTCGACCGCAGGCAGGCCGGTGGGCACCGTGGGGGCCTCCAGCGCCGGCTGGCTCGGGCCACGCCGGGCCCGGGTGGGCAATTCGGGCGCACCGGTGGCCGGGGTCGTCCGCTGCCGGGTGGGCAGGGCGGTGTCGGCCTCGCCGGCCGACGTCGTCGGGTCGGTGCCGTCCGACGTGGGCGCTGCCGGGACAACCGTTTCCGGTACGTCCGAGGCGGTTGCCGTCGTTGCGGCCAGCGCGACCGGTGCGAGGGTGGTCGAACGGCCGGTGTCGCCGGTACCCACCGACGGCGTCGGGGTGGCCGAGCCGGTCCGCATCGCGCCGGAGTCGTCCGGGCCGGGACCATCCTCGGTGACCAGGTCGAGCGGGATCAGCACGACCGCGGTGGTGCCGCCGTACGCCGACTCCTTCAACCGCACCCGCACGCCGTGCCGCTCGGTCAGCCGGCTCACCACGTAGAGACCGAGGCGGGCGGCGTTGGCGAGGTTCAGCTCGGACTGGTCGACGATCCGGTGGTTCGCCGCGGCCAGGTCCTCCTCGCTCATGCCGAGACCCCGGTCCTCGATCTCGATGGCGAACCCGTTGGCCACCAACTGCCCACGTACCTCGACGGTGGTGTGCGGCGGAGAGAAGGACAGGCCGTTCTCGATGAGCTCGGCGAGCAGGTGGATCACGTCGCCGACCGCGCGCCCGGCGAGGGAGACCTGGCCGAGCGGCAGCACGTTGACGCGGGTGTAGTCCTCCACCTCGGCCACGGCGCCGCGCACCACGTCGACCATCGGGACGTTGCGCCGCCAGGCCCGACCGGGGGTGGAGCCGGAGAGAACGATCAGGTTTTCCGCGTTGCGCCGCATCCGGGTGGCCAGGTGGTCGACCCGGAACAGGTCCTCCAGCTCCTCGGCGTCGTGTTCCCGGCGCTCCATCGCGTCCAGCAGGGTGAGCTGGCGATGTACGAGTGCCTGGGTGCGGCGGGCCAGGCTGAGGAAGACCTCGCGGACGTTGCGACGCAGGTCGGCCTGCTCGACAGCGGTACGCAGGGCGGTTTCCTGGACGGCGTTGAACGCCTTACCGACCTGGCCGATCTCGTCGGTGCCGAATTCCAGCGGCGGCGCCTCGGTGGCCACGTCGACCTCCTCGCCGCGGCCGAGCCGATCCACCACGCGCGGCAGCCGCTCGTCGGCGAGCTGCCAGGCGGCCTCTCGCAGCCGGCCCAGCTGGCGCAGCAGGGCGCGAGCAGTGGTGATCGAGACGACGACGGAGGCGATGACGGCGAGCAGACCCAGACCGGCGGCGAGCACCAGCCGGATGACCACCCAGACCGCCACCGGGGTGGCGCGCTTCACCAGAGCGTCACCACCGGCCAGGACGACGGCTTCCTGCTCCTGCAGGGCGGGATCGATCGCGGCCTGCCAGGCGTCGGCCTCGACCGGCGGCGGCGCGTTGGGGCGACCGCCGGTGACCATCCGATCTTCGAGGGCGCGGAGGCGGGTGAAGGCCTGCCCCTCGGTCATCTGGACGTAGCGCTCACGGTCGGCGTCCGGCAGCTCGGCCAACGCCTCGGCGACCAGGAACCGCTGCGCGCCGACCAGATGGGCGAACTGGGTGTACTCCGGGGTGCTGACCCGACCGGCGGCGGCCATGCCGGCGAAGAGGGCGTCCTCTTGCGACATCAGCTCCCGCACCCGGACGAGCCGGGTGAGGTTGACGGTGTCCTGGGCGATCTGCTCGTCGTCGAGTTGGCCCATGGCCGCGTACACCCGGAACAACGAGTCGAGGACCCCGGTGTACGCCGCGGCCGCGCCGGACCGGTCCACGGAGCCGGAGACCACGGCCTCACGCATCTCGCCGAGTCCGTCCAGTCGGGCGACCATCTCGTCGATCCGCCCGATCAGTTCGTCACTCGACGCGAACCGGGCCCGCCAGCTGCGGGCCGACTCGGCGAAGGCGGTCGCCCTCTCCTCGCTGCGCTCGTGCTGCACCTGCAACTGCTGTGCCAGGCCCTGGTCGCGGCGGCCGAGGTAGGCCACCGACATCCGACGCTCCCGTTGGAGCTCGGTGAGCAGCGACTCACTTGGTTGCGCGACCTGCGCGTCGAGCGTCTGCGCACCGAGCACGTTGAAACCGTCGCGCAGGGTCACCCAGGCCGCGAACGCCCAGAGCGCGGCGAGCGAGACCAGCAGGGCCACAATCTTGGTGCGCAAACTTGCACTGCGGGAAGCCATCCCACCCGTCCCTCGACCGTTTCGATTGGCTGAATGAGCCCAGCCCCCGGCCCGGCGCACGCTAGCAGTGTCCGGAATTTCCCTCAAGCGGTGCAGACCAACGGCTATCTGGGATATGGGCGGAACCGCTGAGCCGCGCCGCAGCCGACGCTCGGGCGGCCGCCACCGCCGCTCGGACTATCACCGCCGGATGATAGAGATCCTTGTCGTGCCACAGTGGAGTGTCGGTGGCCTCGTCCTGCATTGTGGACAGGCGGTGAGCTGCGGCGACCCCTGCGGCCTGGATCGTGGGTGATGGCGGCGCTGCCAGCAACACGAGTAGTCCGTAGGCGGTCTCCTCCGGCGTGCCACGCCACCGCCCCCAGGAACCGTCGGCCCGCTGGCTGTCGAGCACCCAGGTGACGGCCCGCTGCACCGCCGGGTGGGCCGACGGGCCGCCGTACTCCCGAAGCGCCAGCACGACGCAGTAGGTGGCGTAGTACGGCGAGGCGTGCCACCGGTCCGACCATCGACCGTCGAGTTGTTGCCGGTCGAGCAGCCAGCCGGTGAGCCGGCGCAGCACCGGGGCCGCGGCGGGGTCGTCACCGCCGAGGCACCGACCGAACGCCTCCAACACGTGCGCGTTCGTGGTCACCGACGAGCCATCCTCGCCCTGCCAGGTGCCGAAGTGCTCCCCGGTGTCGAAGCGGCTCAGGCACGTCGGATCGGTGGCGTGGCCCAGGAGGGCCAGCGTGTACAGCGTCACCGCCGTCGTGTCGGCGTCGGTGGGCAGCCCCGGCCCGGTGGCCGCCCCGTCCGGTCCCAGCGCCTCGCGCAGCGCGGCGGCCAGCTCCGGTGGCACCGCCGGGAGCACACCGGCGCGCGCCAGGGTACTCAGCGCCCACCCGCGTTCGAACACGGTGATCGGAGTGGCACAGGGAACCGCTCCATCGTGCTCACCGAGCACCCGAATCAGGTAGTCCAGCGGGGCGGATTGAGTACCGTCGGGGTTACCGAGCCAGGCTGCGGTGGCGGCCGGCGAGGCGCCGACCGGGCCGGCGGCGGTGGCGGTGACACCTTCCGCTCTCCGGGCGGCCGGTCCGAGGATCTCCAACGCGTGCAGCAGCTTGGGCGGAATCGGCCGGCCGGATCCGACCAGCAGGCGAACCCGGTTCAGCCGCTGCCGGTCCAGCCCGGCGGGCATCGGCGGCGCGCCGACGCCCCGCCACTGCGCCAACCGGGTCGGCGGGTCGTCGAGTTGGTCGGCGATCCGGTCGACGAGTGCCGGGACGATCAGGTCCACGGCCGGCAGGTCCGGCACGGGGCAGGTAGCCGGGCCTGCGGCCCGGTCGAACAGCAGCCGCAACCCACGGTCGACGGCATCGTGCACCGCCTCGGTGGACCAGCCCACCGGCTCGTCGCGCAGCAACGCCGCGATCAGCCCCTCCACCGCGCTCAGGGTGGGCACCAGGGCGTACCCGTCCGGCCCGCCCCAGCCGCCGTCGGGGCGCTGCCCGGCGAGCAGGTACTGGATCCGGTCGGCGTGTCGGGGCAGCCAGGGCGCCAGGGAGACCAGCCGGGCGGTCTCGTACGGCGACGCGGAGGTACGGCCGGACGGGTGCCGGCCCAGCTCGGCGATCACCTCGTCGACGTCGCCCGCCAGCCCGGGACCTTTCGCCGCGCCGGTGTCCTGGACCAGCGCCCCGGTGCTCACGACACTCCCCAGAAGTCGGTACTCCGGTAGAAGCCGGTGGTGTAGCCGAGTTGCCGGGTCAGGTACTCCGCCTCCCTCGGGCAGTCGTCCCGCAACTCCTCCAGCAGCTCGGTCGCCTCCGCGACCAGGCGCTTCAGCTCCTGCTCGACCACCGACCGGTCGTCCACCAGCATGATCGCGTTCAGGTCGCCCCAGCGGAGGTCCCGCTCGTAGGTGCTCAGGTCGTTGACCAGCCGGAGGGCGCGTTGCACCGCGTCACTCACGACGACCAGCCGGTCGAGTTGAGCCTCGGCCTCGGCCGCGCCGGTCCGGATCCACTGCACGACGTTCACGAGGGTGCTGGCCAGGTTGTCCGCGTTGTCCAGATACTCGGCGAGGGTGGGCCGCGGTGGGATGCCGTCGCCCATCGCCGTCTTCCACTGCCACTCCCGCCGCATGGCCAGCAGGCTTCGACGCGCCGCCGCCCGCCATGCCCCGCCGAGCCTGTCGAAGGCGGGCGCGGCAGCGAGATCGGCGTGCAGAACGGCGAGAAACCGGCCCAGCGGATCGTCGGCCAGCGGCGGTGCGCCGTCCGCCACCCGAAGCTGCCCCTGCACCAGCCGGTCGAGCGCGGCGGCGGACGTGGCCAGCCGGTCCACCTGCCAGTCCAGCGCGAAGACCCAGAGCACGGCCCGATTGGTCAGTCGCAGCTCGGCGGCCGAACACCGGGGCGCGCTGAACGCGGTGACCATCGCGATGGTGCTGGTCAGCGCGCCATCGAAGGGTCCTTCCGCGAAAAGGTCCGGATGGGCGGTCAGACACCGTTGCAGGTCACGTTGCCCCTGGGCGGCGAGGGCGCAGACGCGCCCGTGCTCGGCGGCCTGCCGTAGTTCGTCGCTGATCACGTGAGATCGTGCCACCAATCAGGCCAGCGCCGGCTGTCGATGGGGGGTGAGCAGCAGCGGCACTCGTTCCCTTGGTCGCAGCGACGCGGCCAGCTTCGCCGACGGCATCCCGGGCGTGCAGAGCCGGTATCGGAATCGGCTGAGCAGGGTCGCCACGATCAGTGGCGCCTCGAGCTGGAAGAGGTACTGGCCGATGCACTGGTGGGCGCCGCCACCGAACGGGTAGTAGGCGTACCGGTGGGCGCGCCGGGGAGCGTCGGGCGCGAAGCGTTCCGGGTCGAAGACCTCCGGCCGGTCCCAGAAGCGGGCCAACCGCTGGGTCACGTACGGGCTGAGGATGATCGTGCTGCCGGCCTTGACCCGGGTGCCGTCGATGACGTCGTCGGCGACCGCGGTGCGGGGCACCAACCAGCCGGACGGGTAGGCGCGGAGGAGTTCGTCGAGCACCATCCGGGTGTAGCGCAGTTCGTCGAGCTGCTTCTTGTCGATCACGTCGCCGGGGCCGACCACGCGATCGATCTCCTCGTAGAGCCGCGCGGCCACGTCGGGCTGTTGCTCCAGCAGCGGGAAGAGCCAGGTGAGCACGACGTACGTGGTCTCGGTCGTGGTGGCGAACGTCGACACCAGGTCGTCGCGTACCCGCTGCTCGTCGAGCTTGCGACCGTGTGCGTCCCGGGCCCGGGCCAGCGACGCGACGATGTCGTCGCCGCCGTCGTCCTGGTTCTGCGCGGCACTGACCAGCGGCAGCAGGATGTCGTCGATGTTCCGGACCGCCTGCCGGAAGGCGCGGTCGCCGGGCATCGGCACGGCGTCCGGCATGAACGGGGTGAGCAGACGGAAACGCAGTGCGTTGGCAACGGTGTCCTGCTCCGCGACGACCCGCACGGCGTCGGCGACGCTGATCCGGTTGCCGAAGAAGACCCGGACGACGGCCTGGCAGATGATCCTGGAGATCTCGCTGGCCGCGTCGACCGGTTCGCCGTCGCGCGCCGGAACGATCAGCTCGTCGACCGCATCGCTGATCGCCCCGCTCAGGTCGCCCACCGCGGCGTCGAGCCGTTTCGGGGTGAAGTGGACCTGGAGCCGCCGGCGGCTCGCCTCCCACTTCGGGCCCTCGGAGAGGATGCCGTCACCGCCGAGCTTCTTGACCGACTGCCACAACATGCTGTCGCCGGCCCGGGTGTAGTTGGCGGCGTTGTCGCGGAGCACGTACTGGACGTGTGCGGGCTCGGTGACCAGGTACGGCCGGATCGTGCCGAGGTTCAGCTGGACGACCTGCCCGGGCGACGCGTCGGCCAGGCCGACCAGCGTGCCCAGTGGATCACGGAGCAACCCGGGTAACGTGCGGCGGAGGGTGGCCACGTGTGGACCACGCCGTCTCGGGGTGGTCGGCTCAGTCATCATTCACCTGCACGGGTCCGTCCTCTCCGGTGGCACCGCACTGCGGGTTGCGCTTCGTGCTGCCTCGGGGCGATGGCGCGTGACCATCAGGCAGAGCATCGCATTCACGAATCCGCTTCACCAGGACGCCGATCGGGAAGACTTTTCGCGTTGGCCGAGCGATTTGCGCCTTTGATCCGGACCGGCGCGGCCCATCCGCGAGAATCCCGCAGGTGACGCCCCATGATGAGCAGGGCGTGAAACAATCCGAACTGAGCGTGAAAAACGGCACATTGACGCGCCGTTGTCGGTGTGGTCCAGCCGACGACCGCCGCGCGACAGGGGTACGAATCCAGGCGCTTCCGGGGTCGCTGTGCCAGGCTCAGGAGCATGGACGACAAGACCATCCTGAACCGGATCTCCGAGCTGGTAGACGAGGAACACAAGCTACGTGCGGAGGCCCAGGCCCACGAGTCGGGCACCGAGGGCGAGACCAGTGAGCGACTGCGCGCTCTGGAGGAGTCCCTCGACCAGTGCTGGGACCTGCTGCGCCGCCGCCGGGCCGCCCGGGACACCCACGGCGACCCGGACGCGCAGGGCGAACGCCCCAAGCCCGAGGTGGAGCGCTACCTGCAGTGACGGTGAGGCGGGTCGGGCGGTCCGACCGCCCGACCCGCTCCGATCAACGGACCCCCGCCTCGCGCAGCAACTCCCCGGTCAGAGTGCCGGGATCGACCTGCTCGGTGGGCAGACCCCGGGCCGCGAACCAGGCGCCGACCACCCGCACGTCCCGGGCCAGGAACTCCGGACCCTGCGGGTTGGCCACCACGTCGACCACCTGCGGAAGGTCGATCACGACCAGCCGCCCCTGGTGCACGAGCAGGTTGTACGGCGACAGGTCGCCGTGTGCGTAGCCGGCCCGGGCCAGCACCCGCAGCGCCTCCACCAGCTGGGCCCACAGGTCGCGCAGCTCGGCCGGGCCGGGTCGCAACTGGGCCAGCCGGGGAGCGGCCTGCCCCGACTCGGCGTCGCCGACGAACTCCAGCATCAGCTCGGTGCCCCGTAGCTGCACCGGGTACGGCACGGCGATCCGGTCGTGCCCGGCACCGATCTCCCAGAGCCGGGCCAGCGCGGCGAACTCTGCCGCCGCCCACTGCCCGGCGATCATCTGCCGGCCGAACGCGGTGCGGCCGGCCATCGCCCGGTTCTCCCGGGATCGGCGCACGCGACGTCCCTCCAGGTAACCGGCGTCGCGGTGGAACAACCGGTGCTCGGGGTCGCGGTAGCGTTTGACCGCCAGCAGACAGGACCGGTCGGTGTCGGGCACCGCCCGACGGACCAGGTGGACGTCCGCTTCCTTGCCGGTCTTCAGCACGCCCAGTTCGGTGTCCCGGGCGGCCAACTCGGTGACCAGCCAGGCCGGGTGGGGCTCTGGCCCGTGCACGGCGTCGTCCCAGGACGACCAGCGGTCGCCGGTGTCCGGGTCAGGTTCGCCGTCCGGGTCTGCGGGCGGCTCGGTGGGCCGCCCGCGCTTCAGGAATTGTGGTTCGTCGTCGTCGAAGCGGCTCTTGCCGCGGCTCCGGCGCTCAAGCGCCGGAAGGTCGTGATCGCGCACTGTGGTGAGGTTCCCTTGGTCGAGGCTGAGATAGGCGGCTGGAAGCGACCTGCGAAGACGGCCATGACCGACCCCCTCTCCTCGACCGGGCCCACGCCCGGGATGCACGATGCGCCGACAATGCTCGCGGCCATGCGGCAGCCGGTCAACCGAATTACCGCGCCGCCGGTACGCGCTGTCGCCCCACGACCCACGCAACATCCCTGATGGTGCTGCCTCATGGCGCTCGGAGGCAGCACCATCAGGGAAACTGTGCGGATTCTGGGGCAGCGCAAGGCGACGCAAGGCGACGCAAGGCGACGCGGACGGCGAGTCGCGGGCGTCAGCGGGCCAGGACGGTGGCGACCGCGGCGATCAGCCCGTCCACGGTGTGGCTCGGCGCGAACCGAACGTCCGACCAGGTGCGCCCACGGTGCAGCCAGACACTGGGCAGCCCGACGGCAGCGGCGCCGCCGATGTCCGCCTCCGGGCTGTCGCCGACCACCCAGGCGCCGCGCAGCGGCATCCGGACCCGCTGGGCGGCGAGCGCGAAGATCCGCGGGTTGGGCTTGCTGACCCCGGCCTCCTCGGAGATCACCCAGTCCGCGACGTACCGGTCCAGGCCGGTCTGACGAATCTTGGCGTCCTCGACGCGTACCGTGCCGTTGCAGACCACCACCGGCACCCAACCGGCGTCGTCGGCGATCCGCAGCGCGCAGGCGGTCAGCGGGTCGAGGCGGGTCTGCGCCACCACCCCGTCGTGCAGCTCCTCCACCAGGTCGATGGAGGGGATGCGCAGCTCGTAGCGGTCCCGAATGGCATCGGCGAGATCCCAACGGTCGGTCAGACCGTCGGCGTCGATCGAGACCAGCCAGTCGATGTCGGTGTGGGGCGCGCCGATGCCGTCCAGGAAGCGCTCACCCCAGCGGCGGAACGGCCCGGCCCGATCCAGCAGGGTGTTGTCCAGGTCCAGCAGGAGCAGTGGCACTCGGGCACCCTACGGGACCGACGTGTCCGCCAACAGAGCCGGCGGGTTTCGACCTCACGACGTGCTCAGCCGGACATCGACACCCGGGCGCCGCCCTGGTCCGGCAGTCGATCGGCGAGCATCGAATGGGCCGCCCGGGTGGCCGCGAGCACGGTGGGATCCAGCGTCGCCACGAGCACCGCCGTGCCCTCGTCGGCGCCCCGGGCCAGCACCCGTCCCTGCGGGTCGTAGATCGCGGCGCCACCGTTGAACCGCCACGGGTCGACGCCGCCGACCGCGTTGGCGAAGACCACGAACATCGTGTTGTCCAGGGCCCGCGCGGCGTAGTAGAGGTCCCGGCGGTGCTCGGAGCCGGCCAGGTATCCGCTGGGGCACAGGTAGGCGTGAGCGCCGTCCAACGCGGCGGCTCGCCCGTGCTCGGGGAAACAGCCGTCGTAGCAGATGCCGAGCCCGAGCCGCCAGCCGTCGACGAGCAGCGTGGCACCTCGACCGCCGGCGCTGAACAGCTCACGTTCGTCGCCCCACAGTTGCTGCTTGTCGTACCCGACCCGCACCTGGCCGGCCCGGTCCACCACGAGCGCGGCGATGGTCCGCCGGCCGTCCGGGTGCCGGGCGGCGGCGCCGACCAGCGCGGTGACACCGGCCTCGCGCGTCGCGACCCGCAGCGGGTCGAGCCGGGGATCCGCGACCAGCCCGGCCGGATCGGCCGCGACGTCCGTGCCGGCCGGATCGGCGGCAAGGGTCGGCGGGTGGTACGCGCAGAGGAACAGCTCAGGAAGGACGGCCACCCGGGCCCCCCGCTCGCCTGCCCGGCGGACCAGGTCGGCCGCGGCGGCCGCGTTGCCGGCGACGTCACCCGGCGTCGGCGTGGCCTGGACGCTGGCCACGGTCAGCGGGGCGGTGGGGACGGTGTGCGGCGAGGTCACCGGGCGATGGTAGTCGGCAAGCTCCCAAGCCGTACGTACGGTTTGCGTGACCCGGGGTGACCTGCAACGATCGACGCGTGCCCAGAGTAAGTCAGGACCAGCTCGACGCGCGCCGGCAGGAGATCCTCGCCGCCGCCCGGGCGTGTTTCGCCCGGCTCGGCTATGAGGGGGCGACCGTTCGCCGCCTCGAGGAGGCCACCGGCCTGTCCCGTGGCGCGATCTTCCACCACTTCCGCGACAAGGACTCGCTCTTCCTGGCCGTCGCCGAGGACGACGCCGCGGCCATGGTCGAGACGGTGGCCCGCAACGGTCTGGTGCAGGTGATGCGCGACCTGCTCGCCCGCGCCGTCTCCCCGGACACCACCGGCTGGTTGGGCAGCCAACTGGAGGTCTCCCGCCGCCTGCGCACCGACCCGGCGTTCGCCAAGCGCTGGGCGGAGCGGTCCGCCGCGATCGCCGAGGCGACCCGCGACCGGCTGGCCCGCCAGCGCGACGCCGGGGTGCTGCGCGAGGACGTCCCGATCGACGTGCTGGCCCAGTTCCTGGAGCTGGCCTACGACGGCCTGGTGCTGCACCTGGCCATGGGGCGGCCGGCCGGTGACCTGGGCCCGGTGCTCGACCTGGTCGAGGAGGCGGTCCGCCGCCACTGACCGGCGGACACCGGTCGGTCGACCGTGGCGAGGCTGCTCCACAATGGGGCCGCCGATCCCTCCGGTGACAGGAGCAGCCGATGATCGTCCACGCCGCGTCCGGCGACACCTGGGGCATCTCCGGCCCGACATTCCTCCGGTTCTACCTGCTGGCGACAGCCGTGGTGGTGGCCGTCGCGGTGTACCACCGGGTCCGTCTGGCGGCCGGGTCGAACGCGGCCGTGACCGCCGGTCCACTCGGGCCGCAGCAGGTCGCGTACCTCAACGGTGGACCCCGACTCGCCGTGCACGCCGCACTCGGCGGACTGCGCGGCAGCGGCGCGATCGGCGTGCGGCCGGACCGCAGGCTGACCACCGTCGGGGCCGCGCCGACCGGGCTCACCCCACTGGACCAGGCCATCCACTGGGCCGCGCATCAGCACGCCCGGGTCGGGGACCTGCCGCAGGACGAGCGCGTACGCGCCGCGCTGGATCAGATCCGCAACGGCCTGGAGCAGCAGGGCCTGCTGACCGACGACACGCAACGCGCGCGTGCCCGCTTCTGGACCACGCTCCTGATCGCCCTGCTGGGCCTCGGCGTGCTCCGGTTGGTCTCCGGTCTGTTCAGCGGTCACCCGGTCGGTTATCTGCTGCTGGCCCTGGCCGCGCTCCTGATCGTCACGCTGCTGCTGCGCCGGCCGCCCGTGCTCACCCGGGCCGGTCGGTCGGCGCTGCGCGGTGTACGCCGCGAGCACACCCACCTCGCGCCGGCCTCCGCGCCGGCCTACGCCACCTACGGAGCGGCCGGCGCGGCGATGGGCGTGGCCCTGTACGGCACCGCCTCGCTCTGGGCGCTCGACCCCGGCTTCGCCGAGCAGGCCGAGATCCAGCGCCAGGCCGCCTCCGGCAGCGGCTGGACGGGAGGCTCCGACGGATCCTCGGGTGGGGGCGACAGCTCCGGCTCGGACGGCGGCAGCTCCTGCGGCGGTGGAGGCGGCGGATGCGGCGGCGGTGGGTGCGGCGGATGACCGGCCCGTCCGGGATCGGCATCGGCTGGCGTCCGGAGATTGCCGGCTTCGTGGCCGACCTGCCCGGCCTTCGCTTCGTCGAGGTGGTGGCCGAGGCGGTGCCCTCCTCCGGGCCGCTCCCGCCGGGCCTGGCGCAGCTGCGGGAACGCGCCGTGACTGTCGTACCCCATGGGGTGCGGCTCTCCCTCGGCGGCACCGAGCCGGTCGACCCGGCCCGGGTCGCCCACCTGGCCGCGGTGGCACAGCGGGTCGGCGCCCCGCTGGTCAGCGAGCACATCGCGTTCGTCCGCGCCGGCGGCCTGGAGGCCGGGCACCTGCTGCCGCTGCCGCGCAGCCGGGAGGCGGTCGACGCGGTCTGCGCCAACGTGGCACGAGCCCAGGCCGAGCTGCCGGTGCCGATCGCGCTGGAACCGATCGCCGCGTTGGTCGACTGGCCCGACGACGAGTTGGACGAGGCGGACTTCCTCACCGAGATCCTCGACCGGACCGGGGCACTGTTGCTGCTGGACGTCGCCAACGTGCACGCCAACGCCCGCAACCGGGGCGGCGACCCGCTCGCGTTGCTGGATCGTCTGCCGCTGGAGCGGATCGCGTACGCCCACGTGGCCGGCGGCGCGGAGCACGGCGGTTTCTACCACGACACCCACACCGACCCGGTGCCTCCGGCGGTGCTGGAGCTGGTGGGCGCGCTCTGCGCCCGGCGGCGGCCACCGGCGCTGCTGCTGGAACGGGACGGCCACTACCCGCCGGCGGCCGAGCTGCGCTCCGAACTGGACGCCCTGGCCGCCACCGCCGGTTTCCCGGCCGTGACATGACCGACGTCGGCGACGGCAGCTCCACGCCCCGGGCAGGGCTGGCCGAACGGCAGGCCGAACTGGTCGCGGCGCTGGTCGCGGGAGGTCCGCCGCCGGCGGGGTTCGCCCCGGGACCGCTGGCCGCCACCCGGGCCGCGCTGCTACGCAAACGGGCCGGCGACGTGGCCCGGCACTGGCCGCTCCTCGCCGCCGGCCTCGGCGCCGCATGGTCGACGACCTTCGCCGGCTGGGCCGCCCGGCGACCCACCGCCGGGTCGTTGCGCGACGGTTGGGACCTGGCCCGCGCGCTGCGCCACCAGCACACGCTCCCCCCGTCGGCCGCCGAGGAGCTGGCCGTCCGGGAGGCGCGCCTGCGCTACGACGGGCGGCGAGCGCCACGTCCGCGCCGGATGCCGGCAATGGGCCGCGCCGGCGGGGCCGTGGCGGTGCAGATCGCCGGCCGGGTACGCCTGCTGCGCCCCGCCCCACGGGTGTCCACACCTGCTGGCGACGGTGTACCGGATGCGGCAGGATCGGAGTTATGGATCTCGGACTGACCGACCACGTGTACGTCCTCACCGGCGCCTCTCGCGGCCTGGGCTTCGCGACCGCGCAGTGCCTGGTCGCCGACGGGGCACGGGTGGTCCTCTCGGCACGGGACCCGGACGCGGTGGCCGCCGCCGCGCAGCAGCTCGGCGGCCCCGAGCATGCCGTCGGGCTGACCGCCGACCTGGCCGACCCGGAGACCCCGGAGCAACTCGTCGCGGCAGCCCGGGAGCACTTCGGTCGGCTCGACGGCGCGTTGATCTCGGTCGGCGGCCCGCCGGCCGGCAACGCCGCGGCGATCACCGACGAGCAGTGGCGGCTCTCCTTCGAGACCGTCTTCCTGGGCACCATCCGGGCGGTCCGCACGATCGCCGTCGCGCTTCCCGAGGGCGGCGCGATCGGACTGGTGCTCTCCACCTCGGCCCGCGGCCCGGTGCCCGGCCTCGGCATCTCCAACGGTCTGCGGCCCGGTCTGGTCGGTGCGGCCAAGGACATCGCCGACGACTACGGCCCGCGCGGAGTCCGCGTGGTCGGCCTGCTGCCCGGCCGGATCCTGACCGACCGCAACCGGGAGCTGTTCGGCGCCACCGGCGACCCGGAGCGCGCCCGCGCCGAAGCCGAGGCCAGCATCCCGCTGCGCCGCCTCGGCGACCCGGCCGAGTTCGGTCGGGTGGCCGCGTTCGTGCTCTCCCCCGCCGCGAGCTACCTCACCGGGATCACCCTCCCGGTCGACGGCGGCGCGCTGCGCGGGCTGTGACCCCCGACGGGAGCCGACCTGGCCGTGCGGCGATGCCGCCCGAGCGGGCCCAGCCCGACCACCCGGCCGTTGATCGACTCGGCCTTCAGGAAACCGGGCGGTCGACGCGGTCAGGACACCCCGACTTCCAGGAACCCGAGTCGATCAGCGCACGGCACACCGGCCGGCCGGGACCCGGGGACCGGGCCGATCGTCACCCGACGGCGACGCCCGACCCGGCCCGGACGACCCGGGCAGAGCTGACGACGCCCGGCACGGCCCGGACGACCCGGGCAGAGCTGACGACGCCCGGCACGGCCCGGACGACCCAGGCGGAACTGGCGGCGGCCTGGACGACCCGTCCGACCCGGGCGGAGCTGGCGGCGGCTCGTCCGACCCGCGCGGAGCTGGCGGCGACCCGTCCGACCCGGGCGGAGCTGGCGGCGGCCGCTGACCGGACCATCCCCGACGTCCTCGCGCCGGGGTTGGCGGTGCTCTTCGTCGGCATCAACCCCGGCCTCTGGTCGGCGGCCACGGGCTGGCACTTCGCCCGGCCCGGTAACCGGTTCTGGCCGGCGCTGCACCGAGGCGGGTTCACCCCCCGGCTGCTGCACCCCAGCGAACAGGACGAGTTGCCCGCACTCGGGCTCGGCATCACCAACATGGCCGCCCGGGCCAGCGCCCGCGCGGACGAGCTGAGCAGCGGGGAACTCCTCGAGGGTGCCGCGATCCTGACCGACAAGGTGGGCCGCCACCGGCCGCGCTGGGTGGCGGTGGTGGGGGTGACCGCGTACCGGATCGGTTTCCAGCGGCCGAAGGCCACCTTCGGGCCGCAACCGGAGTCGCTGGCCGGCGCCCGGCTGTGGGTGCTGCCCAACCCCAGCGGCCTGAACGCGCACTTCACCCCGGTCACGCTGGGCCTGGCGTTCGCCGAGTTGCGGGCGGCGACCGGCCTGCCGGAACGGCGTTGATCGACTCGGCTTCAAGGAAGTCGGGCTGTCGACGCGACTTGGGCTCAAGTGGTTGTTGCAACGGGGTGGATTCTCGTCAGGATGAGGGGTCATGCCGGGGCAGAGGTTGTCGTCCGCGGAGCGGGCGCAGATTGAGGTGTTGTTCGGTCAGGGATTGACGTTC